>CAZJCO010000006.1:0-21997 GCA_964544375.1 uncultured Myxococcales bacterium | reverse complement strand
CCCAGTGCAGCTCCGACGCGAAGAGTGCGGGACTTATGGTGATTGCAGCGATCTCCCTGCTCGTCGGCGGGATCGGCATCATGAACATCATGTACGTTACGGTGAGCGAACGAACCAGGGAGATCGGCGTGCGGCTCGCGCTCGGCGCCAAACGCACGGATATTCTACTGCAGTTTTTGCTCGAGGCCGCGGTGCTCGCCGTAGGCGGCGGCCTCCTCGGGGTCGCCGTGGGTGCTGGATTGCCGGTTTACGTCGGAATGCTGTACGACGTTACCGTGCCGGTTTCCGGTTGGAGCGTCGTTGTCGCCGGCGGGGTATCGGTCTTGGTCGGTCTCGTCTTCGGCTTCTACCCGGCGCGTCGTGCGGCCAATATGAATCTCGTCGATGCGCTGCGAACGGAATAACCAGAAGGATCGTCGCTGCATGCGCAGACGCGGCGGAGGCGGCGGGTGACGATGGCCAAGCGCGGCGTAAGCCTGGCGATCGTCGATGCCAGGACGGAGAAGGCGTGGTTGACGGTCGCCGGTTTGACGGTCGCCGGCAGGCTCGTGCGTACGCTCGAAGCCGAGGGCGTGCGGGAGGTCGTCGTCCTCAGCGAGCATCAGCCGAGCCAGCGGCAATTGGCGTGCCGGCATTCGGAGACACGCGTGCAGGTGCGACCTCTGCCAATCGATGCGCCTGTGGCGAAAGCGCTCGAGCCACGGACCGGCGATGTGCTCTACGTACTCGGTAACTTGGTCGTCGATCGGCGCTTGATCCGCCTGCTCTTGGATGCCGAGCGACCGACCGTCGTTCGACCGCTTCCGCTGGAGGGGGAAGCGGCGGCGCGCTCCGTCGCGCTTGGGCGTCTGCCGCTCGAGGCCTTGGATCCCGTCGCTTTGGAAAGTGCTGATGCCGACTGTATCGATCCTGCCAGCCTGCCTGTATTCTCCGAGCAAATGCGCGGGCCGGCGCCGATCCTGCTTCGTCAGGTAACCGGCCATCGAAGCGCGCGCGATGCGTCCCGAGCGGTGATCAAGGCGACACAGAAGCACGTGATGGACGCGCCGGCGCGCTGGCTCGATCCGATCTTCGAGAACGCCATCGTGTCCCTTCTGGCGCCAACCTCGATTACTCCCAATCACGTGACCTACGTCTGTACGGCACTCGGTTTCGTCGCTGCCGCGGCCTTGTTGCACGGCATGTTTCTGCTGGCCTTTCCGCTCATGTATCTGGTCGAATGGCTCGACGGAGTCGACGGCAAGCTGGCGCGCACACGCCTGGAGTATTCGACGGTCGGCGAGTGGGAGTCGTATTTCGACTTTGCCTACGAAAACGCGTGGTGGTTTGCGCTCACGATCTGGTTCCACGCTAGCAGCGGCGATCCCACGCTCGCCCTGTGCGCCGGTATCGCCCTGCTCGGTGGCAACCTGCTCGATGAGATCGCCTACACGCTCGGGCATCGCTGGCTGGGAACCGCGCTCGATTTGCTCTCGCAGAAAGACGCGGCGTTTCGCCTCGTCGCCGGCCGGCGGAACGTGTATACGGCCATCCTGTTGTTGGGTTGCCTCGGTGGTGTTTCGCTGGGTGGATTCGTCGTTGCCGGCGGCTGGGCGGTTGTCACCGGCTGTGCCCACTCTGTGCGACTGCTGGTGGCGCTTATCGATCGCCGGCGAAAGGGATTGCGGCTGCCGGCATGACCAAGCAAGACGCGGCGCGCGCGGGGCTTGTCAGACCGCCCGGCTTCGCATAGGGATCGCCATCGTGCGTGCGCTTCATGCGGCCTTCTTGATCGCCGGCCTGTTGCTGCTCGCGTGGTTGCTATACGACACGGGGCTTGCCGCCTTGTGGGGGGACATCCGCGCGTTTGGTTGGGGGCTTGCACTGTTTCTGTTGCTCGAGGCGATCGCCGACGTGTTCCATTCCCTCGGCATGCAGCTGTGCTTTCCCGCTCGCTTGCGGGTAACGCCGATGCCGACGCTGTGGAGTGTTCGGATTGCCGGTAGCGCGATCAACTACCTGACGCCGACGGCGACGATCGGCGGAGAGGTCGCGAAAGTGGCCCTTCTCGAAAGCCACGTTCCACGCTCGGCTGCCGCCGCGGCCATCCTGGTCGACAAACTCTCCTACGTCGTGGCGCAACTCGGGCTCGCGGGCCTGGGTACGGCGACGCTGTTGTGGTGGATTCCGATCGACCGGGCGATTGCCGTTCCACTGTTCGTTGCCAGCGTACTCATCGGCCTTGGTTGTCTGGGCTTCTTTGTTTTTCAGATGACCGGCCGAATCGGTCCGCTGTTGCGGCGGCTTCTCGGCGAACGCGTGGCGACTAGAGCGCTCGATGGAATCGGCGACATCGACGGCAGCCTGCGCGAGTACTACCGCGAGCATCCCCTGGCGCTGGTCGGGTCGATCGCCTGGCATGTCGTGGGCCTGAGCATGGGGATTGTCGCGACCTGGCTGTTTCTGTGGTGGGTCTTGGGCCAGGCTTCCTGGCTAATTGCCGCCGCGATTTGGATGATCGGCACCTTGGTCGACATTGCCGCTTTCTTGGTTCCCGCGGGGATCGGCGCGCAGGAAGGCGGTCGTATGTTGGTCTTTGTCATGCTCGGACTTTCCCGCAGCAGCGGTCTCGCCTACGGCGTGGTCCTGCGTATCGAGCAGATGTTCTTCGCAGTGCTGGGCCTGCTGCTCTACGCGACGTTGTTCGCGGCAACGCCGAGGTCGACGACGCCAGCGCCGGCGGGGACGGCGCGCCGAACCGACGGGTAGGACAATGAAGCGTGCACAGCTTACAGATCAACAAGAGCCCAAACGCTACGCCAACGATTGGGACTCTCTCGAGGCCCTGTTTCGTGAACGCGAAGACCCTTGGGACTTCCTGACCGATGCTTACGAGCAGGCGCGGCTGCGACGGTTAGCAGAGTTGGTTCGCCTCGTCGCACCTTCGTCGGTGCTGGAGGTCGGCTGTGCCGAAGGAATATTTACCGAGTGGCTTGCACGCTACGGAGCCGAGGTCGTTGCCCTCGACGTTAGTTCGACCGCCTGTCAGCGTGCGCGACGGAGGGCGCCACAGGCACAGGTATTGGCCGTGCCGCTAGACGAGTACTCGGACGAGCGCCGCTTCGATTTGGTGGTGTGCGCCGAGACCCTGTATTACGTTGGTGACGTTCCGGCGGCGCTGGCGAAGATGCAGTCGCTGGGAAGAAAGGTGCTCGTCTCCTATACGCGCAACGAGCGTCGCAAGCTCGACCGGGTGCTGTGTGTTCGCGTGCCGGCAATCGTCGATGAAACCTTCAAGCTGCGTGTCCGCCGCTTTCCGCCGAAGACCAGGGCCTGTCGCATGATCCTTTGGGATTCCGCCAGGCAATGAGTCGGCCGCTGGGTCAGGCAGGCCGTGGGCAAGAGGAACCATGGACCGATTGCCGCGTGCTGCCCGCGTCAACGGATGACGGACTGCGCGTGGCGGGCGTGCGCCTGCGCGATCGGCTCGCGCGCGCCCTCGAACTCGCCGGCGGCGATCGTTCGGCGGCGGCGTCACTCGGCGATTTGCCGAAGCCACGGCAAGCCAAGGGCCGGATTCTTGCCGTCGCCAGCGACGCTCTAGTCGACCCAGGCGTGCTGCGTTCTCTGCTGGCCGAAGCCGCCGAAGGAACGGTCGTTTTGGCCGCCGGTGACGACGAGGCCGAGCCGGCCGCGGTAGCCTTTGGAGCGGGCGCTGGGCCGGTCCCGGCCGATGCGCAAGGGCTGTCGGATGCGGTGCGGACAGCGCGGCGCGAGCAACGGCTACGCCGGGTCGACGCGTGCGGCCCGTGTTGCCGCGTGCGAGATGCCGCTGCGGCGCGCGCTATGAGCAAGACTCTGCGTGCCGCCTTGCCGCGACCGACGGACGGTTTTTTCGCGCGCTACTTCGACCGTCGTCTCTCCGCACCGATGTCGGTGTTCTTTGCCCGCTGTGGCGCGCGGCCGAACGCAATCACATTGCTCGCGACGGTCGTCGGTCTTGCCGGCGCCTGGATGCTGGCATCCGAAGTTTTCGCATGGCGTGTGGCCGGTGGTTGCGTGGTGGTGTTCTCGACGATCCTCGACGGCTGTGACGGCGAGGTGGCGCGCCTCAGTCTGCGCGCCTCGGAGGCCGGACGTCGGCTCGACTTGATCGGCGACAATCTCGTCAACGCCGCGGTCTTTGTCGCGATTGCAGTGGTGGCCTTGCGACAGGACACGACCGCCGCGATGGAACTGGTCGTCGCGATCGTGCTCAGTGGCGTCATGGTGGCGGCGGCGACTGGGTTCTGGTTCTCGGCTTGGCTCGATCGCGTCGGTTTGGGAGAGCGTGCGCGAGCATGGTACGAGCGACTGACGAGTCGCGATTTTGTTTATCTGGTCCTGTTGTTGGCCATGAGCGACCGTCTCGGCTGGTTTCTTTGGCTCGCCGCCTTCGGTACCTGGAGCTTCACGGCGCTGCTGCTGGTCTTGCGTGCGGTGTTGATTCGCAAGGGACTCGCCTCGGTCACGCAGGCTGTGGCAGGCGCCGGGCGCGAGAACCCGTGAAGCAAGCAGCCGAGATGGGGAGAGGACGGATCTTCTGGTCGCGGGGTCGGTTGCTCCTCTGCGCGGGTGGTTTGGCGAGCGAATCGTGCTCGATCGCCGGTCTGATTTTCGATCTCGGCGGTACCCTGGATGCCGACGGTGTTGCTTGGAGAGACCGTTTTCTAGCCTTGCTCGACGAGGAATTCGCGGGCCTGACCGCCTCCGAGATTACTCGTGCGATCGACATCGGCGAGCAGGCGCTACTGCGGCACGAGCGTGCCGCCGCTTTCGGCCTGGCCGAAATGGTCGCGACCCATGTCGCGGCGCAGCTCGATGCCCTCGGCTGCAGCGATCGCCGCAGGCAGGAAGCCTTATCCTCACGTTTCTACGATGAGACGCTGCGTGCGCTGCGCGGCCGGCGGCCTCTGCTCGAACGCTTGGCGCGGCGCTTGCCGCTGGCGGTGGCCTCGAACGGTTGCGGGAACACGCGTCGGCTGCTGGCCGAGGCCGGTATCGAACAGTGCTTTCGCGTCGTCGTCGACTCGAGCGAAGTCGGCGCCTGGAAGCCGGACGCGGGGATTTTGCAGCCCGCGATTGCCGCGCTCGGGCAGCCGCCGGCAAAGCTCGCGATGGTCGGCGACCGATTGGACCGCGACGTCGCCGTCGCACTGGCGGCCGGGGTGCGGACGGTTTGGGTCAAAGCGGGCGCTACTGCCGGTGATTCTCGCTGGCTGGCCGCAGCTCGGGCAAAGGGCTACGGGGTGGATGCCGTGGTGGCCAGCGTCGAGCAACTCGATCCGGATGGCGGCCGATGATTGCGGCGGTGTTGGCAGCTGGGGCGGGCCGGCGCCTGCGCGGCGGTGGCATCGACCTGCCAAAACCCCTGGTGCCCGTTCGCGGCGCGCCTCTGTTGTATCACGCGCTCGCGTCGGTCGCGGCGGTTGGTGCGCGGCGGGCGCTGGTAGTTGTCAGCGATGCCGTCGCCCCCGCCGTGCGAGACTTACTCGCCTCCCGCGAGCCGCCGTTGCCGCTTCGGCTGATCGTTCGCACGACGGCGTCCAGCCTCGAAACCTTTGCCCTCGCCGCGGGATTGCTACTCGACGAACAGGGCAGGCGACCGGCGGTCGTTTCGATGGTCGATGGGGTGTTCGAGCCGGCGGGCCTCGGTCGCTTCGCCAAAGCTGCGGCGCGATTGAACGCCTCGCCGCGGGCGACCGCATCCGGATTGGTTGCGGTTACGACGATCGACGACGATGATCGGCCGCTGCGTGTGGCGTTCGACGAGAAGCGCCGGGTTCTTGCAATCGGACCGGAAGCCGGCGGCAGCGGTTATGCGACGGCCGGACTCTATTTGTTTCCGCCGGAGCTACTCGATGCCGGCTCCAGCGCGTTGGCCGAAGGCTTGGGTGCGCTGCGGGAACTACTTGCACGATCCGTGTCTCTTGGGGTAGGGCTAGAGGCGGTCGATGTAGGCAGAGCCTACGATATCGACCGACCAGCAGACATCCGAGCTGCCGAGGCGGTGGCGGATGGGGGCTCGGGGTCATGACAGCCGACGCAGCGATCTTTGCCGGAATCTCACGAGAGCCGCTGTACAGCCCAGGCAAGGTGCGCGCCGACCAAGACATCTTCGATGCGACCGTGGCCGCCTTGGCCGAACGCGGCATTTCCTCTCGGGTGCTAGCACCCGAGCGCGCCGCCGAGGCAGGCGGCGCCGACCTGGTGTTCGCCATGTGTCAGGGGCCTTCCGCCCTCGAGTCCCTGCGTCTGCTGGCTAGGCGGGGGCTGCCGGTGGTTCACAGGCCCGAAGCAATCGAAGCCTGCCACCGAGTCCGCCTGGTCGAGGCCTGCGCAGCGGCCGGAGTCGCTCGCCCCGATTATCGCATCGTCGCGACGGCCGAACCTCCGGGCGATCTCGATGCATGGCTGGAGCGGCAAGTCGGCGGCGTTTGGGTAAAGCGCGGCGACGTACACGCGACCGAGCCGGGCGATGTGGTTCATGCCGAGAGCGCCGCCGAAGTGCGCGGCGCTCTCGCTTCGCTAGCGCGCCGCGGCCTGTCGCGCGCGGTTCTCGAAGAGCACGTCGACGGCCGCGCCATCAAGTTCTACGGCGTTCGAGGGAGCGGTTTCTTTCGCGCCTACGAAGCCGGCGGTGGCGAAGTGAACGCTTGCGGGCACGACGGCTGGCCGGCGCTGTGCGACTCGGCGGCTTGCTGTCTCGGTTTGGACATCTATGGCGGCGATCTGATCGTCACCGCGACCGGTCGCGCTGTCGTCGTCGACGTCAACGACTGGCCTTCGTTTGCATCCTGCTGCGAGCAAGCCGCTTCGGCGATTGCCGACCGTCTGATCGTGCGCTGTCGCGAACACGGGGGCGGCGCCGGGGCTTCGGAGCAGGGCAAGTGAAGCGCGCGGCGAAAGGCCCCGGGGCTGCTTCCATCGAGCTGGTAGAAGCCGAACAGCGTTTGCTCGCGCCGGGCGTCCAACGGCTTGCGACGCTCGCCGGAGTCGCAATGGCGCGCGGCCACGGCGCCGTTCTCGAGGACGTTGACGGCCGGAGCTACATCGATTTCATGGCCGGCGTCGCCGTCGCCAGCCTCGGGCACAGCCACCCTGCTTGGGTTCGTGCGATCACCGAACAGGCCGCCGAATGGTCGGTCGGTTCTTTTACTAGCCGACCACGCCTCGAGCTTCTCGAGTTGCTCGCTTCTCTACTGCCGCCTCCACTGGACCGGGTGCAACTTTACTCGGCCGGCGCAGAAGCGGTCGAGGCCGCCCTGCGACTGGCCAAGGCAAAGACCGGGCGTTTCGAAATTGTCAGTTTCTGGGGCGGTTTTCATGGCAAGACCGGTGGCGTTCTGCCGCTCATCGGCGATCCTTTCAAGCGCGGCTGGGGACCACTGGGCGGCAACAACCACTTGGTTCCTTATGCGGACTGTTATCGGTGCCCCCTCAAGGCGAGCTATCCGAGCTGCGGCTTGGGCTGTGTCGACCTTGCGCGGCAGCAGATCGAAGCAGCCACGCTCGGCTCGCTTGCGGCTATCATCGTCGAGCCGATGCAGGGCACCGCCGGAAACGTCATCCCACCGGACGACTGGCTGCCGGCGGTGCGTGAGATCGCAGATGATCTCGACGCGTTATTGGTCGTCGACGAAATGATCACCGGCTTCGGTCGCACCGGCCTCATGTTCGGCTTCGAACACAGTGGAACCGTGCCCGACATCCTGACGATCGGTAAAGGGTTCGGCGGAGGATTCCCGGTCACCGGCGTGATCGCATCGGCCGAGACGACGGACGCGCCGCCGTGGTCCAAACCATCTTCGTCGTCTTCTTCTTACGGCGGCAATCCGCTGGCATCGGCGGCTGCCTTGGCGACCGTCCATACCATCGTCGACGATGATCTACCGGCGCACGCGGCCACGCTGGGCGGCTACATGCTAGAGAGGCTCGAACAACTCAAGGAGCGCTTTGCCTTTGTCGGAGACGTGCGCGGTCGCGGCCTACTGTTGGGCATGGACCTGGTGGCCGACCGTGACAGCAAACAACCGCTTTCTGCGCGCGTAACCCAGGAGATCTATCGGCGTTGCTTCGCGCGAGGACTGATCGTCATGGCCTACGGTCCCCGTGTGCGGATCAACCCCCCGCTGGTGCTTTCTCGAGACCAGGCCGACCAAGGCTTGGCCGTGCTCGAAGAAGTGTTTGTCGAAGTGGAGGGAGAGATTCCATGAGCGCTCTGGCGATCAACGGTGACCGCGGAGGAGCTCTCGTCGGTTTCGGGCGTGTGGCCGAGTTCGCCCATCTGCCGGCGTTGCTCGCGCACCCGAACTTGACGCTGCATTCGATCGTCGATCCGGACGCCCGACGACGGCGGCACGCGCGGCAGCTGCTTGGCGACTCGATTCGGACCTACGCGACGATGACCGAACTGCTGTGTTCGGAGAGACCTACGTTTGTCGATGTCGCGGCACCGCCAGTCGCACGCGCGGCCGTCATCGAGCAGGCTGCGGCCCACGGCGCGCACCTTCTCGTGGAAAAGCCGCTAGCGTTTAACAGCAGAGATTTGCAACGCATCGAAGACGCGGTCGATCGCGCGGGAGTCGCGCTGATGACGGTTCACAATTGGCACAACGCCCCGGTGTTTCGCGCCGCCCGGCGAGCGATCGATGGTGGTGAAATCGGCAAGGCGCGCGATGTCGAGGTTCGCATGGAGCGCTCTCAGCCGGCCGGCGGACCGAATAGTTGGCGCCTGCGCTCGGAACTCGCCGGCGGCGGCATCCTGATCGATCACGGCTGGCATCAAATCTACCTCGCTCTGGCGCTGCTCGGTCAGACTCCGCGGACGGTGTCGGCGACCGTCGAGACGCGACGATGGACGGATGCCGATGTCGAGGATACCGTGGCCTGCCGCGTCGGCTTTGACGATGCCGCGACGCTACGGCTCAAGCTTACCTGGGCGGCGCGTGAGCGTAGCAGTCGGGTTCGCGTTCGGGGCGAGACCGCGACCTTGGTCATCGAAGACGGCCGTTTGTCGTTGGAGCAACGTGACGGATCGCGGCAGTGTTTGCCGGTCGAGGCCGACGGCGCCGACGATTCTTACCACGCCGCCTGGTTTCCTCCGATACTCGACGCTTTTGCCGCGGCCACCGAACAGCCCGAGAAGGCGCGGGAAAACCGTGAAGAAGCGGCCGCCTGTTGCGCCGTGATCGAGAGCGCGTATCTTTCGGCCTCTCGCGGCGGGGTCGAGACCGTCGTGGATTCGCGCGGCAGTGACGCGCAGCGTGATGCTTCATGAAGACGCTGTTTCTCAACCCACCGTCCTACGAAGGCTTTGATGGTGGTGCCGGTGCGCGTTACCAGGCCCGCCGTGAGATCCGCTCGTTCTGGTATCCGACTTGGCTGGCGCAGGCCGCGGCGATGGTCCCCGGCTCCGTTCTGCTGGACGCGCCGCCCCACGATCTTGGCATCGATGCAGTCGTCGAGCGCGCGGCGGACTTCGAGATGATCGTGATCCATACCTCGACGCCGTCCGTCCTGCGCGACGTGGATACCGCGGCCCGCATCAAACGACGCAGTCCGAACGTACTGATCGGCTTGGTCGGGGCGCACACGATGGTATCGGCCGATGCGACGCTCGCGGCCGGGCTGGCCGTCGACTTCGTCACCACTGGTGAGTTTGATGAAGCAATTGTCGAGATCGCCGGCGGCCGGCCTCTTTCGGACGTCGCGGGAATTGCGTGGCGAACTCCGGAGGGGGCGGTTCGGCGGACGCAAGCGCGTCCGGTAATCGAGGACTTGGACCGCTTGCCGTCAGTCGTTGACGTGTATGCCCGCGACCTTGACGTGACGAAGTATGTGATCGGCTATCTGCTGCATCCGTACGTGTCGCTCTATACGGGACGCGGTTGCCGCAGTCGTTGCAGCTTTTGTCTCTGGCCGCAGACGATCAGCGGACACGTCTACCGCACTCGCAGCGTCGAGAGTGTGCTGGCGGAGATGAAACGAGCCAAGGAATTGTTTCCTCAGGTACGGGAGTTCTTTTTCGACGACGACACGTTTACCGACGATCGGCCGCGCGCCGAGGCGATCGCGCGGGGACTCGGCAAGCTTGGAATCACGTGGTCTTGTAACGCCAAGGCGAACGTCCCGCTGGAAACCTTGCGCATCATGAAGGACGGTGGGCTGCGCTTGCTGCTGGTTGGCTACGAAAGCGGAAGCCAGCAGATTCTCAACAATATTCGCAAGGGAACCCGGGTCGATCGTGCGCTACGTTTCGCCGAAGATTGCCAGCGCGTGGGCATCCTCGTGCACGGAACGTTCATCGTCGGATTGCCCGGGGAAACGCGCGAGACAATCGAGCAAACGATCGCGTTTGCGAAGGAGGCCGATCCTTACAGCATCCAGGTGTCGCTCGCCGCTCCCTACCCGGGGACCGCGCTATATCAGGAAGCCGAAGAGGCGGGTTGGTTGCTGACCGACGATCCCAGTCGCGTAGTCGAGCGCGGCGGTGTGCAAGTGGCTGCGCTGTCGTACCCTGAGCTATCGGCCGAGGAAATCCACCGGGCGCTCGAGCGAATGTATCGAGCATTCTACATGCGGCCCAAGCCGATCCTACGGATCGTCCGCGACATGGCCAGGGATCCCGAGGTCTTGCGGAGACGATTGCGCGAGGGCCGGGAGTTTCTCCAGTTCATGGTGCAGCGCCGCCAACCTGCATCCGTTTGAGAGACGGTGGGCCACTGTCTCGTCGTAACAGCGGACGACTTCGGCTCTGCTGCGAGCGTCAACCGGGCCGTCGAGACGGCCCACCGGGGCGGCATCCTCGGTCGCGCCAGTTTAATGGTCGCGGCGCCGGCGTTTGCCGACGCGGTCGAGCGAGCGCGGCTCATGCCGACCTTGTCTACGGGTCTGCACTTGGTGCTGTGCGACGGGCGCGCCGTGTCTGCGCCGGAAGAGATCCCGGACTTGAGCGACGAAGCGGGATGCTTCGTCGATAGCCCACTTCGAGCCGGATGGATCTATTGGCGCCGGCGCCGTCGCATCCGAGAGCAACTCGAACGCGAGCTGCGCGCTCAGTTCGAGCGTTATCTGGAAAGCGGTCTTCCTCTCGATCACGTGGATGGTCACCATCACTTGCATGTACATCCGATCGTGTTCGACGTGCTCGAGCCGTTGCTCAGCGAGTACGCGGTTCCTGCGTTCCGGCTTCCTCGGGAGGACTGTGCAGGAAGACTGCGAGGTACCGTAACCCCTGAGGATGCAGTCGCGCCGGTGTTCTTCGCGCTCGCGCGCCGCTGCCTACGACGCGGTGTGGTCGGCGGCAGCGCCGCGGTTACCGATCGCGTCTATGGCCTGCGCGTCAGCGGTGCCTGGAACGAGAAGCGCTTGCTCGAGTTGGCGAGTCGGATCAGCGCCGAGCGCGTCGAGCTCTACACGCATCCCGACGACGCTACGGCCGCGGGAAAGATCGAGCGTGACGCGCTTTGCGCCCCGGCCGTGCGTGAGGCGTTCGAACGCGCCGGCTATCGAATCGTCTGCCGGCTACGTGACGCCGCCGAGGAGCAGCCGCCCCGGTGATCGCGATCCTGTCGCTCTCCTGGCTGATTGCCGCCGCGGTCGCCTGGGCCTTGGCGATGGCCGCGACTTGCGGTCTGTCGGTCGGCTTCGAACTCGCTCGCCGTCGATCGTCGGTGCTGCCGGCGCAGCGAGCCTGGGCGGCGCGGCAGCGGATTGTGTTGCTGAGACCGTTGCACGGCGTTACGCCCTACCTCGACGATTGCCTCGAGAGCCTGTGGCTCGCAGCTTCGAATGCCGGTGCGTCGATTCGCTTGGCGGCCGAGTGCGCCGGGCAACTGCAGCCGGCCGCCGAGAGTCAACTCGAGGCCGTCCTCGTCGCACTCCGTGAACGTTATCCCCGGGTGCGAGCGGAACTCGTCAGGGGCAAAGGGCCTGCCGGTAGCAACCGCAAGGTCGCGAACTTGGTGCAGGGTCTCGACCAGGCGAGCTTCGACGTTCTGGTTCTCAGCGATGCCGATATGGACGTTCCGCCCGACTACGTAACCAGCGTCGTTGGACCGCTGAGGGATCCCGTCGTGGGGCTGACGACCTGTCCTTACCGTAGCGTTCCGGTACGATCGCTGGTCAGTCGGATCGACGCGCTGCTTACCAACACGAGGTTCCTTCCCAATACCTGCATGGCGGTTTCCAAAGAGGCCCTTCACTTCGCCTTGGGGTCGACGATCGCCGTCCGCAAGGACGCGCTCGAGTCAGCCGGCGGACTCGAGCGCTTGCTCGACGAGCCGGCCGACGACTACATGTTGGCGCGCAACGTGGAAGATGCCGGCTATTCTCTGCGCTGGGTGCCGCTACTGCTCGACCATCGCCTGGCCCAAGAGCCGGCCTGGCGGGCCGCTCACCGGCAACTGCGTTGGATGCGCGCGATACGGCGCTCGCGTCGCTCTGGCTACGCGGGGCTGATTCTTACGCACGGCCTCGTGCCGGCCTGCTTGCTTTCTTTCGGCTGCGCCGGCCAAGCGGCCCACTGGCCGTGGGCGCTTCCTCTGTGGTGGTTGTGGCAGGCGATGTTCAGCGCGTTGCGCAGTCGCGTCTTGGGACTTTCCGCCGGAGACTATCTGCTGCTGCCGGTGGCAGATCTCGCGGCGTTTCTGCTCTACGCAGGCGGCTGGTTCGGCAAGGCCCAGCCTCCCGACTAGACGCCGGCGATCTCGACGCGCGTCTCGCGGTCGCTCTGTCCCGGCTGCAGACTCGCCGGCACCGGTCGCAGGTGGTTGTAGCCGCCGGCAAGTTCGGCCGGGTTGAGCGGACTCGGTAGCAGATTGCGATAGCCGCGGCCGCTGGTGAACTGGTAGTCCTCCCAGGCGTGATAGAGGATCACCATGCCGGGACGAACCGCGGCGGACACCTTGGCGCGCACACGGAACTCGCCGACGTCGTTCCATACGCGGATCTCGGCACCGTCTTGGATTCGACGCGAAGTAGCGTCTTGCGAAGATACGAAGGCGGCTGCTTCGCCCCGCTGCAGTTGCAGGAGCGGTGCGACGTTGCGCCAGCCGGCGTGAATGCTCCAACGCGTGTGGCCGCTGCTCAGCACGAGCGGGTAGTCGCCACCGGCGAGCGGCGGCTCCTTGTGTACCGGCAACTCCTCTGCCAACTCCAGGTACAGCGGGTGGTCGATGTAGAACTGGATCCTTCCGGTGAGCGTCGGCCAGGGAGCGGGCCGTGTCCTGCGCCACTCCCGGTTGATCACCGGCTGGTCGGCTCGCACTTCGGTGGCGTTGCCAAGGTTGATCGGGTGCCTGCCGATACCGTGGATGCGGCGAAATCCCTTGCTCCTCAAATCGTCGAAGGAGGCGTCGAGGAAGCTCGTCTTCGAGACGACTTCGCTGGCCACCTTTGTTTGTGCCTCGGGACCGTACTTGCCCCCCATCGAAAAGCGCCGGTAGAAGTTATCGAGACGGCGCGTCTTGCCGGCACGATCACGATACTCGCGAACTCCTCTTGCGCGCGCCCTGCGCTCGATCGCCTGAGCCATCATCGCGTGGATCGTCCACTCGGGCTTGGCTTCGCCGATCGGCGGGATCGCCTGTTGGGTAATGTGGAGAAAGGGAGACAGTAGGGTGAACCAATTGGTCGCGTCGTCCTTTTCATAAGATGTTGCGCCCGGCAGCAGAATGTCGGAGTGCAGACAGGTGGAGGTCATGCGGACGTCGGTCGTGACCACCAGGTCCATTTTGGGAAACGCGTTGCGTAGCATCAGATCGGACGAACGGAGTCGACGAACGATGTTGCTGCCCGCAACGAACAGCACGCGAGCCCCTTTCTCCGGCGGCTCGCGTTGCCAGCCCTGGTCGAAAGAACGCCGTACGTATTCCTCGAGCGGCCGCTCGAGACCGCGGCCCCAGTCGGCGTCGCTCCGCGGCTGCATTTCGGCGTGGCGCCGCCAATAGAGGACGGAAGAGACGATGTTCGCGGTTTCCATGTAGTCGCGAAGTAGATCGTAGAGCGTACGTTCGGAAGATTCTCCCCTGATACGTTCGCGTAGGATCCTCGGAGCGAGCTTGAGCTTCTGCACGATGCCTTCGAGTTGACTGGCGCCGAAGCGGTCGAGTCCGTCGAGCCGCAAAAAGGGGCAGGTGTCGAAACCGTCTCCGGCGCGGCCGAGGTGGCCGCCGAGCATGAAGACCAGGAGCTGCGCCCGCATGATCAGGTCGCCGTGGTAGAACTTGGGGATGCAGGAGCCGGCGATGCCCGCGAGAGAACCGGCCGCGGCAACGATCTCGCTCAAGCGCTCGAGCAGCCGCGGCGAAATCCCGCAGACCGTGGCGACTTTTTCTGCGGTATAGTCGCGATCGAGTCGCTCGCGTAGCAGCGCGAGCACCGGACGCACGGTCTCTGGGCCGTTGCGCGTCCAGACGACCGTCGAACCGTCGAGCGCCGGCAGCAGGTCGCCGTAGTCGAGCGTTTCTTTTGGCGCCGCCGCAATCGACCCGCTGCGCTGGTCGAGAACGTAGAAGCTGTCGTCGCTGCCACCGGCTTCGATATCGCTCTCGCGCAAGAAACGGCCGTCGGCTTTCACCAGGAACGGCAGGTCCGTTTGGCTACGGACGAAATCGTGGTCGATGCGATCGCTTTCGAGGAGGATGCGAGCGATGCCGAGAGCGAGCGCGGCGTCGGTGCCCGGCCTGAGAGGGACGAACAAATCCGCGTGGACCGAAGACGCAGAATAGTCCGGCGCGATCGTGACGACGGTCGCGCCGCGATAGCGCGCCTCGTTGATGAAGTGGGCGTTTGGAATCTGCGTGTAAACGGGATTTGCGCCCCAGATCAGAATCACGTCGGAGCGGAATAGATCGTCGGCCGATCGTGAGGAAATCGGTGTGCCGAACGTAATCGACGCGCCTCCCTGGCCGTCGTCGAGTTCCGTGTTCGTGTCGAGTTCGATGCCGTCGAGCAGTCGTACGAGGCGTTCGATTCCCAGACGCCAGGTGGCCGAGGCCAGGCTGCCGCCGGGATCGAGGACGACCGTCTCCGGTCCCGACTCGGTGACCGCATCGATCACGCGATCGGCGATTTCGTCGAGTGCTTCGTCCCAGTCGATGCGCTTCCACTTGGCCTCGCCCCGCGCGCCGACCCGGCGCAGCGGGTAACGCAGACGGGCGGGAGAGTGGACCAGAGCCGAGTAGCAGGCGCCTTTTTGGCAACCGCGCGGGTTGTAATCGGGAACCTCGTCGTTTACCGGGCCGTATTCGCCGGCCTGCTCCTCCCGCAAGACGACGCCGTCCTTGACGAACACGTCCCAAGAGCAGTTGCGCTGATACCAACAGTTGACGATGTGGGTGCAACGCACCCGCCGGTCCCAGGTGAATCTCTGGCGATAGAGTTCCTGCCAGCCGGCGTATGCCGCGGCGATTGCGATAGCCGCTTCGGTCTCGGCGGCGTGGGCGCTGCTCGGTTGTCCCGTCAAGCGCAGCGAAGCCAGCGTCAGGGTCAGTCCGGTTCCCGCCAGTTTGAGAAACCGACGCCGGCCGAGCCGTAACTGCCCGAGTTCACGGCATTTCGCCATGTCTTCGCCTCCCGGTTCTGGTTTTCGGCGAGCGCCGATGATCACCGCCGATCAGCGCAGCCTGAGATCCATCGGCCTCTGAGTCAAGGAAATCGCGTGCTTGACGCGTTGCGTAATCAGTTTTGCTTCTATCAATCTTGCACAGCTCTGAAACTTTTCTAGACAGTTTGCTTGACTCACTAACGACTGGCGCATAGACGCATGACCTAGGGGAGGCCTGCCTCTGAGGTGTCAGTATGCAGCGCCCGTTTGCGGTTTCCGGTTTCGGTCCAGGACCGGCCGGACAGGACAAGCCCGAGCCGGTCGAACTTGCGATCGTCCATGAGCTCGGCAACCTGCTGACCTTGATCTTCCGCACGTTCGTGTCGGACGTGGTGACGGAGACGCACCATGGTGCGACGCCATCGCAACTGCGCTTTCTCGAGACACTCTCGATCAACCCGGGGATCTCGGTGGTTGAAGCCGCCCGCCGGCTCGCGATTACGACGCCCTCGGCTTGTACGGCCTTGGGCCGTTTGAACCGTCTTGACTGGGTGGAGAAGCGTCCGGATCCCAACGACAAGCGCAGCTATCTTCTCTTCTTGACGGCGACAGGATGGGAAATCGTTCACGCCGTTCAAGAAAAGCAGATCGAACGTCTGCACGTGCTTCTCGAACGGTTCAATGCGAAGGAAATCGAAGGTTTTCGCGACGTGGTACGGCGAATCAGTGCCGGCATCGTCGAGTTGTACGGCTGAATACGGCGGAGGGTACAATGACCGGTTGGAACATTTCACGCAGGGATTTTCTCAAAGCTTCGGCGATCAGCGCAGCCGGTCTCACGCTCGCGCGTCTTGCTCCGATGTCGGCCGACGCGTCGACGACAGCGACGAGCATGCCGAGCTATGAGAACTGGCAGCAGGTGATGTCCCAGAAATGGACTTGGGACAAGACCGCGAAGATCACTCATTGCGTGGACTGTTATCCCGGAAACTGTTCGTGGACCGCGTACGTCAAAGACGGGATGGTGATTCGCGAAGAGCAAACCGCCCACTATCCGCAGATCAACTCCGAAATGCCCGACATGAATCCACGCGGCTGTCAGAAGGGGGCAAGTTTCGGCAACGTGATGTACGCCAAGGAGCGTCTGCACTACCCGCTCATGCGGATCGGCGAGCGCGGCTCGGGCAAATGGAAACGGGTCTCGTGGGACGAAGCGCTGTCGGCCGTCGCCGATGCGATGGTCGAAGCGCAGCAAGGGGTCGGCCCCGAGTCTTGCGTCATGGAAATGGGTCCGGGCAATATCGGCATCTTTCAAGCCGAGGCTATAAGCCGTTTTGCCATGTCGCAGGGCATGACGACGCTCGACGTGGACGGGCTGATCAACGACTTCAACATCGGCCAGTACATGACCTTCGGAAAGTTTCAGCAGGCCAGTTCGGTAGACGACTGGTTCAACTCCGAAGTGCTTCTCATCTGGCACAAGAATCCGATTTACACGCGGATTCCGTCTTACCACTTCATTTCGGAAGCCCGCTATCGCGGCGCACACGTGGTGACGATCGCGCCCGATGCGAGCCCTTCGACGATGCACGCAGACCTTTATGTGCCGGTCGACTTTGGCGCCGACTCGGCGTTGGCGCTGGGCATGGCGCAGGTGATGATCTCCGAAGGCCTGGTGCATGAAGACTTCGTCAAAGAACAAACCGATCTGGCGCTGCTCGTGCGCTCGGACACCGGTAAGTACTTGCGCGGACCGGATTTCGAGGGCGGCGATCTTCGAGAGGATCAGCTCTACGTCCTCGACAGTAGGACCGGCAAGCCGGCGCGAGCGCCGCTGGAAACGCTACGATTGGGAGACGTCGATCCCAGTCTCGATGCGAAGGCGGAAATCGAGCTGGCCGACGGCAAGAAAGTCGAAGTCCGTACGGTCTTTTCCCTGCTGCGCGAGAAAGTCGACCGCGACTACACTCCCGAAAAGGCCTCGGAACTCTGTGGTACGGCGCCGGGGGTGATTCGTCGACTGGCGCGCATGATCGCGACCAAGCGTTCGATGCTCATTCTCGGCTGGAACTCGGCCAAGTATTATCACGGCGACTTGATCGAGCGGGCGCAATCTCTGGTGCTTGCCCTCAGCGGCAACTGGGGTCAGTCGGGCACTGGTAGCGCCGGCTGGAACGAGTCGGGCCACGCCTCGCACATTTCGATCGCGCGCGAATCGGACTCGGAAGAAGAGTTCCAGCGTGTCACGAAAAATCATTGGAACTTCATCAAGCTGCTCAAGGATCGCGATCCTACCTTGACCGACGAACAAGCGTCGATCGAGTCCGAACGCATCATTGGCCGCCTCACCAGCATGGTCCCACCGGCATTCTACTGGTACCACCACGCCGGCTACCGCGAAGTCTGGAACAACAAAGAGTGGGGCGATCCCACGATGAAGCGACCGTTCGACGATTACGTCGAGGAGGCGAAGGAGAAAGGCTGGTGGGAAGGCCTCATGCGGCCGGGGCCGGACAAACCGCCGCAGGTCTTGATCGGTGCTGCCGGCAGCACGCTGCGTCGCACGCGCGGCGGACTGAACCGTCTGCTAAAGGTTCTGTGGCCGAAGCTCCAGATGATCGTCTGTATCGACCCTCGTATGAGCACGACCTGCCTGCATGCCGACGTCATCCTGCCGCCGGCCTGGTTCTACGAACGCGAGGACTTCCGCTTTTTTACGCCGACGGTGACGTACAACACCTACACCGACCGTGCGGTCGATCCGCTCGGCGAGACGATCCCGGAGTGGGAAATCTGCGGCCGCCTGTCGAGCAAGATCCAGGAGCGCGCGAAGGTGCTCGGCGCAAAGGAGTTCCGCCAGGAAGAACGGATGACGTCGGACTTGATTGCGGTGCTGCCCGGCTACCTGCGTGCGTTGCATCGGATTCTCGGCAAGGCCTTGTTCGAGCGGGCGATTGCCACGGTACTTCCGGGCATGGCACGCCGCATCGGCATCCGTCGCAGTTACGACGATGCGCACGATCTCTACGCTCGCAAACAACCGATCACGCGCGAGGGCTATCTCAAGTCTCTCGAGACCTGGATCGACGACCAAAAGCGGATCGGACTCTACGACGAAAAGGCCACGTTGGAGGATTATAAGAAGAACGGTTTCCACCGTATGACGGGCCTGGATCCCTACGATCCGGTTTCGCTCAACACTTCATGCGACATTGAGCCGGACAAACCGGTGGTGGCGTTGCAGTGGCACGTGCGCGACAAGATCCCGTATCCGACCTACGCGCGCCGCGCGCAGTTCTACATCGACCACGATTGGTTCCTCGAGGCCGGCGAACAATTGCCGCTCTTCAAGCCGAACCCCAAAATGGGCGGTGAACATCCGTTCCGCATGACCAGCGGCCACCTGCGTTGGAGCGTCCATTCGATCTGGGTCGTGAACAAGCTGATCCAGCGCACCCATCGCGGGCGTCCCGGCCTGTTCGTCAACCCGAACGATGCCAAGGACGTGGGCGTTTCCGACGGAGATCTGGTCGAAGTTTATAACGACTTCGACCGCTTCCAGGTACACATCATCACGGCCCCCGGAGTGCGTCCGGGTCAGGTCATCATCTACCATGCTTGGGAGCCCTACCAGTTCCCGAAGTGGAAGAGCTATGATGCGGCGATTCCGGGAATGGTGAAGTATCTGCACTTTGCTGGAGGCTACGGGCAACTGCGTTACTGGCGCTGGAACTGGCAGCCGGTGCAGGCCGATCGCGCGGTGACCGTGAGTATGAGGAAGGTTGCGTGAACGAAGACCAGAGCGCACTCGCCGAAGGCCCGTTTGTGGCCGGCGAGGAGACGGGCGAGTTCGACCCGGCAGCGTTCCTCGACGAGAGCGCGGCGGAGCCGTGGGAGTCTTATCCCTGGTTCCACTTTTTTTACGCGGTGGTGGCGCTTGGCTTGGTAGCCACCGGCCTGCTGATTCAGTTCCCCGACCTGCGGGCACGCTTCATCGGTGGGTACGGTCGGACGGTAGCATGGCTTCACGAGTGGAGCGGTGTGGGAATGCTGGTCGTGCCTTTGCTCGCGCTCATGCTGGCGCCGGCGATGGCGTGGGAGACCGTGCAGCTCCGCAGCTGGCGGCGCGACAAGCTGTGGATTCACGCCGCCAATCTATGGTTTACCATCGTTTCGGGAATCGTCTTCGTCGTCAGCGGTTTTCTCCTCTGGTTCCAGCAGGGGTTGCCGGATCCGGTGATCGACTGGTCTTACGTTTTTCACGATATCTTCAGCTACGTGCTGTACGTCATGATCCCCCTTCACATCCTAGTGAGTTTGGGGCGTACCGTGCGGAACTTGCGGGCGCGGCTCGGACGGCTTCGCCCTGCGCGGACCGGGGGACAACGGATCGAGAGATCCAAAGCGAGTAGGGAGGGCCTTACATGTTGGTAGTAAAGAAAGTCGCGGACGGTCACGACAAGTTGTTCGACCCGACGTCCTCTGCGTGGAACGGCGTCAAAGCCGTGGCGCTAACATTGATTCCGACCCCCATCGGAAATCAGCCGACGCCTTATACGAGGACTGCGTGGAAGGATAAGAAATTCGGTGCGGTCACTCATGTTCAGGCGCAGCTGTGTCACGACGGCCAGACGATGTACGTCCGGCTTTCTTGGAAGGACGCTTCCGAGAATCGCGTGCCTGTCGATAACAACATTTTTCCCGACGGCGCGGCGGTGTTGTTCCCGATCGGCAAAGACGCACCGATCAATACGATGGGCGACGAGAAACAATGGGTGAACGGCTGGCAATGGCGCGCGGACGGTGACCAAGCCCGCTCGGTATTCGCGAAGGGCACCGGTTCTTCTGAACCGACCAAGGACCACCTCCAAGTGAACGCCGTACGCAAACCGGATCACTGGGAAGTCGTGTTGGCGCGATCGCTTGCCCCCGCCGAGAGCGACAAGGCCGTTTCGCTCGCGCCGGGCGCAGCGACGAAGATCGGCGTTGCGGTCTGGGAAGGAAGCAACAGCGAACGCGCCGGCTTCAAGGGTTTCACCGAGAACTGGACCGACATTCAGCTTGCGGACTGATCCGCGGGGAGGAGTAAAGAGCCATGGCTAGGACTCGAAAGAGCGAAAAGCAGGGACCGGCGCATCAAGTAGCGATGGTCTTTGACCTGAACAAGTGCCTCGGTTGCCAGACCTGCACGATGGCCTGCAAACGCCTGTGGACCCGTGACGAAGGCATGGAGTACATGTGGTGGGCGACGGTGAACACACAGCCCGGTCTCGGTACCCCGCGAGAGTTCGAGAAGATGGGCGGCGGGTTCAAGATGGAAGGCAAGGACCGTATCCCGCAAGGCGGTCATCTGCCCACCCGCGAAGACTTCGGCGAAGCTTGGAAGTTCAACTACGATGAAGTGTTCTACGGCGGTAAGGGCAATAAGGTCCATCTGAAGCCGGAGGGCAAACCCAAGTGGGGTCCCAACTGGGACGAAGACCAGGGCGGCGGCGAATACCCAAACAGCTATTTTTTCTACCTGCCCAGGATCTGCAACCATTGCACGCATCCGGCGTGTCTGGAGGCCTGCCCGCGCCACGCGATCGAAAAACGAGAAGAAGACGGTATCGTTCTGATCAACGAAGACCGTTGCCGCGGCTACCGCTTCTGCATGGAGGCCTGCCCTTACAAGAAGATTTATTTCAATCACGTTCGCGAGGTTTCGCAGAAGTGTATCTTCTGTTTCGTCCGAGTGGATCAAGAGGTCACTCCGGCTTGCGCCCGCATGTGCCCGGGCCGCGTGCGGTTCGCCGGATATCTCGACGACGAGGACGGACCGATCTACAAGTTGGTAGAGAAGTGGAAGGTCGCGATTCCTCTGCACCCTGAGTACAACACCCAACCGAACGTCTACTATGTGCCGCCGATCGCGCCGCCACGGCTGGACGAAAACGGCGAGATTGATGAAAGCAAGCCGAGAATCCCCGACGAGTATCTCGAGCATCTGTTCGGTCCCGCGGTGCACGACGCGCTGGCCGTCATCAAGGCGGAGATGGAGAAGAACCGCGCCGGTGGCAAGTCGGAGTTGCTCGACATCCTGATTTCGCGTCGTTGGCTCGATATGTTCGCATGGGAGAAGGACCCCGCCACGATCGAATGGGGTAAGGGCGCCTGACCGGGGTGCGGCCGTGGCCCTCACGCGACGACGTTTTCTCGTCGCGGGCGGCCTGACCGGCCTCGGACTCGCACTGTCGGGGTTGAGGGCGGCCCGCCCGCCCTGGACCCCGGTTGGAGGCACCCCGCCCTCCCGCGGGGCCGGGGCCTGCTGTAGTGCGAGAGCGTGATCGTGGCAGCCAGCATGGTGGTGTTCCGCAACATCGAGGCGGCACCCTATGCCATCATCGGAATTTTTGCGATTTCCCGGTCGCTGGATGCCGTGCTCCACGG
>CAZJCO010000005.1:20489-22906 GCA_964544375.1 uncultured Myxococcales bacterium | reverse complement strand
CGAGTGGCGCGCCGTGCGGGCGTCTCCGGTTGGGCCGGCTCGCGCCTACGGCGCGAGCGGCGCGAGCTGGTCGACTTCATCGACGGTTACCTGAGCGGCGTCCGTCGCGTGGTCGAATTTGGTTTCTACGAAAGGATTTTTGCTGCATGGCACGTCTTTCACGTGCCGCTGTTCTTCTTGCTCTGTTTTGCCGCGGCTCTCCACGTTATCGCGGTGCACCGTTTCTGACGGTGGTGCGAAGTCTTGTGCCGAGGCAGTTTTTGAGGCCGCGAGCGTGCGGTATCGCGGTAGGCATGGTCGCGCTCTTCGAACTGTGCCGTGCGACGCACGCGTGGGCGGGGCTGGGAGACTTGATCATGCCGGGAGCACTGATCGAAGGACACGCCAAGTACGAACGGGACTGCCGCCGTTGCCATCAGCCCTTCCATAAGGAGGCTCAGGGGCGTCTCTGCTTGGATTGCCACAAGCAGATCGCTGGAGACATTGCCTCAGGACAAGGCTTTCACTCGCGTGTGGTTACCGAAGAGCAACCGTCGTGCCGCTCCTGCCATAGCGATCATGAAGGCCGCTCGGCCGACATCGCCCCGCTTGATCCGCTGACCTTCGACCATACGACAACCGATTTCTTGCTCGAGGGCGCCCACGGCCGCTTGGCGTGCTCGGACTGTCATGCCGCGACGGCAAAGCATCGAGACACCCCGACCGAATGCCGTACCTGCCATCACCGAAGCGACCCCCACGACGGTGCATTCGCCGCCGATTGCGGAGAGTGCCACGGCGCCGATGGTTGGCGCACGGCGCTCTTCGACCATCGGACCACGGAGTTTCCGCTTGAGGGGAAGCATCTCGAGGCGGCGTGTACCCAGTGCCACGCCGATGCGAGTTACCGGGGCACGGCCAAACGTTGCGGCGCCTGCCATGTGTTCGACGACGTTCACCGTGGCGCCTATCAGGTGGACTGCGTGGTGTGCCATCGCACGGCGAGTTGGGAGACGATCTCGTTCGACCACGACAATCGAACGAAGTTTTCTCTTACCGGCAAGCACCAGTCGACCCCTTGCAAACACTGCCACGCGGACAACCCCTACCGCGTACGCGCCAGTTCCTCGTGCGTCGATTGCCACCGCGCGGACGATCGCCACCGCGGACGAAACGGTGGTGATTGCGCCAAGTGCCACGACACGCGTCGTTGGGAATCAGCGCACTTCGACCACGACCAGGCGACCAAGTTCCCGCTGCGTGGAAAACACGCGGACGTCGCCTGCGAATCCTGTCATCGCGGGGCCGTCTCCCAGCAGCGGCTGGTTAGCGACTGCGTTGGATGTCACGCGAGCGTGGATGCCCACGCCGGTCAGCTGGGCAGCGACTGTGCCGCTTGTCATCATGAAAGCGGCTGGGACGACCGAGTAGATTACGACCACGATCTCGCCGATTTTCCTCTGCTCGGCGTGCACGGGGCGACCGCCTGCGAAGAATGCCATTTGACGTCCGTGTTCTCGCAAGCTCCCCGTACCTGCGACGCCTGCCACGCGACGGACGATGCGCACGACGGTCGTCTCGGACGCGATTGCGCACTCTGCCACAATCCGAACGGCTGGCTGCTCTGGCGCTTCGATCACGATCGACAGACGGCGTTTCCGCTCGAAGGCTCCCATCGGGATCTCGATTGTATGGCATGCCACGTTGCGTCCTTGGCAAGTCATCGTTGGCGCGTCAGTGCGTGCGCCGATTGTCATCGCGGCGACGATGTTCACGAAGGTCGCTTCGGCGAACATTGCGAACGCTGTCACGGAAGCGATTCTTTTGATCAAGTGAGAATGCCATGACGCGATACCCGTTACGTCTACCTTCCCGTCGCGCCACGCGCCGCTTGGCGGCGCTGCTCGCCGCGATCTTGGCGCTGGGCTGTCTGGCCGACCTTTCGTCCGCCCAGGCCGTCAGTGACTTCGACCATCTGAAGACCGGTTTCGAGCTACGCGATGCGCATATCGCGATCGCCTGCGAGCGCTGTCACGTGGACGGCGTGTTCGAGGGGACCCCGCGCCGGTGTGAAATGTGCCATCGTGCCGGCAGCCGTCTGGCGACGACGATCAAGCCGATCGACCATGTGATGACTCAGGCCGTCTGCGACGAGTGCCACGATCAGCAGAGCTGGCTGAACGTTCGCTTCGTACACACTTCGGACATGACCAGCCGCTGTGCTTCTTGCCACAACGGACGCACCGCACGCGGCAAATCCGCCGGCCATGTGCAGAGCAGCAACGACTGCGGCGAGTGCCACACGACGAGCAATTGGTTCGCTACCCGGTTCGACCATCGCAACGTGCGGGGCGCGTGTGTCTCCTGCCACGATGGTAGCCGCGCGACGGGCAAGAACGCGCAGCACATACGTACGAGCAACGTGTGCGAAGACTGTC
>CAZJCO010000005.1:0-20389 GCA_964544375.1 uncultured Myxococcales bacterium | reverse complement strand
TGATCGGCACCTGTCAGAGCTGCCACGATGGCCGCACGGCAACCGGCAAGGACGCAAATCACCTGTCGACCGCGGCGGCCTGCGATGATTGCCATACGACAACGAGTTGGCTTGGCGCGAGCTTCGATCATGCGAGCGCGAGCGGAGCCTGCTCGAGTTGTCACAACGGCACGACGGCGACGGGCAAGAACGCGCAGCACATACGTACGAGCAACGTGTGCGAAGACTGTCACCGGACGTCGGCATGGACACCGGTCGCACGGGTAGACCATGCGGCCGTGATCGGCACCTGTCAGAGCTGCCACGATGGCCGCACGGCAACCGGCAAGGACGCCAGGCACATTTCCAGCAGTAACCTGTGCGACAACTGTCACACGACCAGTGCCTGGAGCTCCGTCCGCTTCGATCACAACGAGGTCACCGGCTCCTGTTCGAGTTGTCACGACGGGCGTACGGCCACCGGCAAGCCGGCCACCCACGTGCAAACCTCGGGGCAATGCGACGTGTGCCACTCCACGCTGGCATGGATCCCGGCGACATTCGATCACGACACGGTCAGTAGCTCTTGCTCGAGTTGTCACAACGGCCGGACGGCGACGGGAAAGAACTCCGGCCATTTTTCCACCAGCCTCCAGTGCAATGAGTGCCACGGTACGCGCCGCTGGACTCCGGTCGTCTTCCGGCACAGCTCGGCAAACTACCCCGGAGACCACCGGTCGAGCGTCTCCTGTAAGGATTGCCATAAGAGCAACAGCCAAACGGCGACTTGGACGGATGCGGCCTACAAGCCGGACTGCGCCGGCTGCCACGCGCGTCGCTACAAGGCGGGTGAGCACAAGAAGGTCGACTCGCCGAAAATTCTCTACACGGTAAGCGAGCTACGCGACTGCAGTGGATCGTGTCATCTCTATACGAACAGCTCGATGACGACGATCAAGAAGAGGAAGAGCGGTGAGCATCGGACGAGTAAAGGTGGGTTCTGACGTTCAGGGATCGTCCCATGCGGCGGTCGGCCTAGCGGTCGCCGTCCTGGCCGCAGTTGCCGTATTGTCGGGCGAGTTGGCCAGCGGGCAACCGGGACGCCGCAACGTTCTCGACGATGTTCGCATCGAGGAGAACGGCGGTGGCGTTGCGATCGACGTGTCGTTCAACTTCCCGATTCGCTATGTGAAACACTTCCCGATCCAGCGGGGGGAGGAAATCCGGATCGAACTCGATCCCATCGCCGTCAGCGAAGTAGATCGGGAAGCGCTGTTCGGGCGCGAGTCGATCGCGTCGTTTGCATACGACGATCGCGTGCCGTTGGTGCGTGTTTCCTACGAAGGAGACATCGAACTTCGGCCGTTTCTTACGATCGAATTGGAACGGCCGGTAACCTTTCGAGTTCAGCAAGGCGAAGACTTTCGAAGTATCAAGATCCTACTGCCCGGTCCTTCCGCGTCCGACGCAGAAGACAAAGCTGAGCCGGCACGATGAGAGCGGCGTACATCCGAAGCCGCGGTGGGCGTCAGGCGACCGCAGTTGTCGCAAGTGCTTTGCTGGTCGGCACAATCGGCGCCACGCTGGCGGGGTTTGCATTGGCAAGCTCCGATATTCTTTCGCGCATTGAAACCGAAGTCGGTGCCGAAGGCCGCACGATTCGTATCGGCTTGGTCGTTCCCATGCGCTATTTGTCGCATACGCCGGCCGATCGGGGAGACACGATCCAGGTTCGCCTGCAGCCTCTGGCATCGGGCTCGAAGGGCGGCATCGATCTGGCGCAAACCCAAGTCTTTTCTCGTGACGCGTCGTCGTCGTTTTCTCTGAGTGAAGTTCGCTACGAAGGGGACGACCCCGCCGGGCCACTGTTGACATTACGCTTCGAAGAGCCGGTGAGCTTTCGGGTGCGCAGTGCCAAAGACCTTCGCAGCTTGCTCGTCGTGCTGACGGAGCCGACCGCGGGTTTCTACGCGGTGAACATCCTCTCCTCCCGCGAGCCGACCGACCCGGCATCGCTCGCGCGGCACCCGGAGTTTGCAGGACACCTGGTGTACGCGACGCAGTTCCGCAAACGCGGCGTTCTTTGGCAGCGAATTCGCGTCGGCTGGTATGCGACGCGGCCGCAGGCCGAGTTGGCGGCATCCCGGCTGCGCCGAGCCTTTCCGCAGGCGTGGGTAGATAAGGTCGACGAAACGGAGAAGCGGACCGCGCTGAAGGCCGTCGGCGGCGGGATCGCGGCGGGTCATGGGGGGCCGATTCCAGCTACGGTGGGGCCGGCGTCGCGCGCCCCCGCCACCGGCGCGGTACGCGCCAACGTGCCAGCGACCACAGCAAAACCCAGAAGCGCCGCAGATGAACGGGCGGCGGAGCTTTTGCTCGCGGCCAGGCGGGCGATCACCGCGCGCGAGTACAGCAAAACCGTGCAGTTATGTGCCAAAGTGCTCGAACTCGAGGCACCCGACTACCAAGCGGAAGCGCGCGAACTGCTCGGTGTGGCACGCGAACGCAACGGCCAGCGCGCTCATGCCAAGGCCGAATACGAAGAATATCTGCGTCGCTACCCCGACGGCGAAGGAGCCGAGCGAGTGCGCCAACGTCTGACGGCGTTGATTACGGCGAGCCTGCCAGGTCGAAAACCCCTGCGTAAGAAGAAGGCGACGACCTTCGCTTCGGGCTGGGAACGCTACGGCAGCTTTTCGCAGTTCTACCGCCGCGATCAGAGCTTTACCGGTCCCAGCGGCGCTACCGTCAGCCAATCGTCGCTCGACACCACACTCGACGCGACCGGTCGCAGGCGTGGCGAGCGCGTGGACCTGCGCACGCAATTCACCGGACGCTACCTGTTCGATTTCCTCGACAGTTCGGAAAGCGAATTGCGGGTGAGCGAACTCTACGCCGACGGCAACGATGGACGGACCGGGCTCTCGGGGCGTCTTGGACGGCAGTCGCGCAGTACGGGTGGCGTCTTGGGGCGCTTCGACGGAGCGCTGTTGAGCTATCGGCCGCTTCGTCAGGTGTTGCTCACCGCCGTATCCGGTTTTCCGGTGGAGTCTTCGACGGGGCAAGGGGTGGACACCAGCAGGTCGCTCTACGGGTTGAGTCTCGACCTAGGAACCTTTGCCGAACGTTGGGACGCCAATGCCTTCTTTATCGAACAGCAGGTCGATGGCATCCTCGACCGTCGTGCAGTTGGAGGCGAGTTACGCTACTTCGACGCAGCACGCTCCTTCTTCAGCCTCTTCGACTACGACGTTTCCTACAACGAACTCAACACGATGCTCCTGCTCGGGACAGTGATCTTTCCCGACAGTACGACGGTCAACCTCACGCTCGATTACCGCAAGAGTCCTCTGCTGACGACCAGTAACGCGCTGTCGGGGCAAACCGTGGATTCGATCGACGAACTTCTCGGCACGATGAGCGAGGAACAAGTCCGACAGTTGGCCCGCGACCGTACGGCCGACAGCCAATCGTTCACGATCGGCGGCTCCCGGCCTCTCACCGCCAAACTGCAGTTGAGCGGCGACTTTACGATCTCCAATACGTCGTCGACGCCGGCGTCGGGCGGGGTCAGTGCGACGCCTTCGACGGGAAACGAGTTCCGCTACGGCTTGCAGCTGACCGGCAGCAGTCTCGTCAAAGCCGGCGACATCACGACGGTCGGTCTGCAGATCGGCGACACCAGTACGTCGACGACGGCTGCACTCACCCTCAATACCAGGTATCCGGTCAACTCGGCCTGGCGCATCAACCCGCGCCTGCGTTTCGACGTACGTGAAGGCGTCGGGTCCGCGGCCGACCGTCTGTCGCTGCGGCCTTCGGCTCGCGTCGAGTACCGGTGGCGCAAACGCTATCGATTCGAAGTCGAGGCAGGCGGCGAATGGATGAACGAACATGCCGCCAGCAGCACGGATCAGACGTACGGATACTTCCTCAACATGGGCTACAGGGCCGATTTCTAGCTCCCCCACGTTTCCGCTGCTCGCTTTTGACGAGGGCCCTTTCGATGCTCTATGATCACCCCGAGCGTCAGGAGGTATCGTGAGAAGTCTGCGGATTGTTGGTTCGTTCCTGTTGGGTCTCGTTTTGCTTTCCGTCTCGACGGTTCGGGCGCAGTGGACGCCCGATTCCTACGCGAATGAGCAGACGCTTGAGCTGCTGACCGTCGGGCCGAAAGAAGGGGAGCACTGGTTCAAGGTGTGGCTCGTTGTGCTCGACGGCGACATTTACGTGCGCCTTGGTAGCCGCGCTGCCAAGCGGATCGAGGCAAACTCGACCGCGCCGCTGGTCCGAGTGCGGATCGCCGGTCAAGAGTTCGCCCGCGTACTGGCGGAGCCGGCTCCGCAGATGGCAACGCGCGTGGCCGAGGCAATGGCGGAAAAATATTGGAGCGATCTGTTCGTCCGGCATCTTGACCATCCGTTGACGATGCGACTGCGGCCGGCGAAGGCGGAGAGCGATGGTTGAGCGAGGCAAGCGCAGGTTGCGACTCGCAGCCGTGCTACTGCTCGTGCTGCCCGCAGCGTGCGGCCCCCAGCTTCGAAGCCCGGTCATTCCCGATACGGCGGTCGAGGACGAGCGCGCCAAGCAGGAGGATCTGTTCCTCGAACTGTTCGAGCGGCGTCGCAAACGTCTCTCCAACGTTGCGGCGCGGCTGCGAACGCGTGGCGCCGAACTCTGCGGCAACGGTGTCGGACCCTATTTCGGCATCACCTGGTTTGCTCCCGAGGACTTCGGAGAGGAGTTGCGGCGTAGCGCCGAGCGCCGATACGGAGCGGGAGACACGCTGCGGGTCTTTTCCGTCGACGCCGATTCGCCTGCGCAGCGCGCGCAGGTGGCCGAAGGCGACATCTTGCTGGCGCTCGACGGCCGGCGCTACACGACCGCGCGCCAGGCTGACGAGTGGCTGTCGGAGTGGAAGGAGTGGAGCCTGCCGTTGCTGCTTCGACGAGGCGGGCGAGACCGCCAGGTGACCTTGCAGGAGGAGAGAGCCTGCCGCTACAGCGTGCAGCTCGTCGGCAGTGACGCCGTCAACGCTTTCGCCGACGGCAAGATGGTCGGCATTACCACCGGAATGCTACGCTTTGTCGAAAGCGACGACGAGCTTGCGATGGTCGTCGGACACGAACTCGCGCACAATGCGCTCGGTCATGTCGGCCGCCAACAAGGAAATTCGTTGGCCGGGGCTTTGCTTGGAGCGCTGGTCGACATCGGCGCGGCGGCGGCCGGGGTCAATACCCAGGGAGCCGGCACGCGTATCGGCATGCAGGCCGGTGGCCTTGCCTATGCGAAGGACTTCGAAGCCGAGGCCGATTACCTCGGTTCCTACATCGCCGCGCGCGCCGGTTACGACATTTCGGACGCGCCGTTCTTGTGGCGGCGCATGGCCGCCGAGCATCCTTCGTCGATCGGCAAGACCTTCATGGCGACCCACCCGAGTACGCCGGAGCGTGCCACTGCGCTCGAACGCACGATTGCGGAGATCCGTGAGAAAGAAGCCCGCGGGGCACCGCTGGTCCCGGAGCGACTGCAGTCGGCTCGCTGATCCGGGCTAGCGCGTGAGCCGGGTCAGAATACGGTCGGCGAGCTTGGAAAAGGCCGCGTCGAGGTCGGCGGGGGTCGGTGCGAACATCAGTTCGCCGGTCGGCTGTGCCGGATTCGACATACCGCGCTCGTTGGCGATCCGCCTCAAGAAGTCCAGATCCGGGCGATCTCCCGGGTAGACCGCATTGGGGTTGCCCAGCCCCACGGAGTAGATCGTGTAGCCGGCCGCGCGAATCTGGTTGGCCCATTCTTCCGACTGGGTTGCTCCGAGCGCGCGAATGTTGTTGCCGGTGACGCTTGTGCCGTCGGGTAAGCGCCTCGGCTGGGGCGAGCTACGGTAGGAGCCGTTGCTGGTGACGACCGGGGTACATTGGCGGGTAAAGCCGATGATTTTCGCGCCGTCGCTGGCGCGGAAGAGTCCGCGAAACGAACTTCCATTGATGTAGCAGGCAGCGATTCCGCCATAGCAAGCCGGAAGTCCGCTGCTGGGGTCGCAATCGTTTAAATCCGCCGGTGTGCAGAGGCCCGTACCGCCGGGACCGCTGCGCATACGCAGATTGTCGGCCAGCGCCGTCGGCCGTCCGTCGGTAAATAGGACGACGATCTTGAGCGCGGTCGGCCGCACCGGCGCAAGATCGAGCTGCCGTTTACTCAGCCGCAGGCCCTCTTCGATGTTGGTGTCGGTAATAGCGCGCAAACCGTCGATGATGTTGGAACCCACCGCCTGAAAGTTCTTGCGCAGGGGCATCTTCTCCTCGGCCCAGGTCGAATAGGTGACGAGACCAAACTGGTCGATATTGTCGTCGAAGTAGTTGAGAAAGTTCTTGGCGGCGAGCTGCATGTCGTCAAACGCCGCGTTGCGCTGCAGCGAGTAGGACAGGTCGAGCACCAGGCTCATGTCGAGCGGAAAGCGGGTTGCTTCGGCGATGGTCGAGACGTCGATGAACTGCTTGCCGATCAGGCGCGAGAAGTAGACGTCCGATTTGGCTGCGCCGTTGACCGTGACTCGGATAGTATCGGCGGCCGGGTAGGCCACATTGACGGTGTAGTTACTCGTCTGCGTGGGATCGTTGCCGGATGAAAAGTTGGCCTCGGCGACTTTCTGGGCCATTGCGCGGATGCCGTAGGCACCGTTGCTCGTGTGTCGAGCGCCGGCCAGAGCTCCGGCATCGGTTGCCTTGGAAAGTTTGGATGTCGTGACGAAAGCAACGCCCAAGTCTACGACCAGGCCGCTGATCAAGAATACGGTGACGATCGTCATGACAAACAGGACGAGCACGACGCCCTTCTCGCTATGCGACGAAGATTTACGATTCGACATTTTTCCGTCCTCCTCGACAGCGCGCGTTCAGAAGAACGAGGCCTCATAAATCGTGTCCGGAAACAACGCGCTGCCGGTACCGACGATGTTGAACAACGGGTGGAATGCGTGCAGGACTTCGACCGTGGTGATCGTCTCGCCCGGGTCGAGCGTGTTGATGCGCGGCAGTGTCGCTGCGCCATTCAGGCTGCCGACCTTGCTCTGCATACTGCCCAGGGCTCCGTATCGGTACTGTTCGGTGATCCATGGCGTGCCGCTTGTCGTACTCCGCCGGCGGACGCGGCTGACGACCATGCCTCCCTCGACGGCTAGATCGAGCGAATCTTCCCCTACCAACAGGGCCGTGTACGCGGCGTCGGGACTGGTCCCCCGCGAGATGAGGTTGCCGGCTTCGCGGGTCAGATCGTTGACGGCTTGGTAGCTGTAAACCAAACGTCCCAAGTCGATCGCCGCCATCACCGTGAACAACAGAATCGGCAGGACAATCGCCAGTTCCATCAAGCCGGCGCCTTTCTGACGAGCGCGGCTCTTCTGCCCATTGGCGAGCTTCATACGCGTGCTCGAAGCGCCGCCTGCGGAAGCAAGGCGCGTGCGACGTTCTGATTGAACTCTTCATTGCGGAAGGTGGTAGAAGCCGAAATCTCCAACTCTCCGCCGGGCAGTATCGGCGCCAGGAACGGTGCCACGAGCTTGACCCGATAGTTGGCGCGCACCGTGACGACGTCACCGGGCCCTCCGGGGCCTTGCAGTTGCCTGCCATCCTCGGTCACTGCGGTGATCAAGATGCTCAGCTTGTTGACGTCGGAAAGCCCGCTGAGCGACATGACCATCGACTTGACCGACTCCAGCCGACTGAGCTGCTGGCCGGGGTTGTTCGGGTCGACCAAGGCGTTGCCCGTGGTGGCAAAACGTGTGGCTTGGGTAACGGCGTATTTGAGCCGCGAACGCGCGTACCCTACGCGGCCGAAGTCGAGCACGCCGATCACCAGAATCATGAACACGACGACGGCCAGCGCTAGCTCGATCATGGCCGCGCCGCCTTGCGGCTTGCGCACTTTCGCTAATGCCAGCATCCCAGCTAGGTCGAGCAAGAAACGCGCCATCTAAGCAGGCCGCGCTGCAATATTTGCTTGGTCGACTGCTTTGCTGCCGGTGGCACCGGGCTGGACAAAACTCTGGGTTTCGGCCCTTTCGCGGTGCGCTGCGATCGCGCGGCGACGTTGCTGCCGAACGGCCGGCGTCGGCCATCGCGGACGAGCGTCAGAAAATTGTCCCTGCGCTACATATTCAACGCCCGGCTTCGTCGTCGTCGGCTAGACCGCGGGCTGCCTTGGCTGCCGCTTGGTAGTCCATTTTGCCCGACGGGGAGCGTAACAGGGCCGGGACCTGAAAGACGCGTTTGGGTACCTTGTATCCGGCGAGGTGGCCGCGAACGTGCTCGCGCAACTCGTTCTCATCGAGGCTGCTTTCGCCGGAGACGGCGACCGCGAGAGCAGTAACCGCCTGGCCCCAGCGCTCGTCGTGCAGGCCGACGACGGCTGCATCGGCAACGCGCGGATGACGCTTGAGGACTTCCTCGACTTCTTCGGGAAAGACTTTTTCGCCGCCCGTGTTGATGCACATCGAGCCGCGACCGAGCAGTTCGAGCGTGCCGTCGGCCGCAACCGTGGCGTAGTCGCCGGGCATGGAGTAGCGCACGCCATCGATCACCGGGAAGGTTGCGGCAGTCTTTTCGGGGTCCTTGTAGTAACCGATCGGAATGCTGCCGGCACGCGCGACGCGTCCTCGTTCGCCGCTGCCGGGCCGCACTTCGCGTCCATCGTCGGTGAACACCTTGACGCGGTTGCCGACCCTGAATCGGCCGACGCGGACGCTACCGTCGGCCGAGGTAACCGAGGTGCCGAAGCCGGTTCCCTCCGAAGCGCCGAGCGTGTCTACCAGCGTCATGCGGGGGTTGAAACGGAGCAGGCCCTGCTTGCAGGCTGCCGACCACAGGACGCCCGAAGAAATGATCACACGCACGCAGGAAATGTCGTAGTCGCTCTCTTCGAGCGCGGCCAGCATCGGCCGGGCGAATACGTCGCCGACGATCGCGATCGTGTCGACCTCGGCAGCACTCACGTTTCGCCACAACGCATGGGCATCGAAGCTGCGAAACGGAACAGTTGCGACCGCGCCGCCACGCACGAGCGTGCTGATTGCGGTGAGAAGGCCGGTACCGTGCATCAATGGGCATGCCGGCAGCAGACGCATGCGACGGCGGCTCTGTCTGACCTGCGCGGCGTGGTCCTCGAGTGTCGCCGGTTTGTCCTTGCCGGTGAGAAAATCGCCACCGGCGCCGAGCGTGCGCCAAACGTCCTCCTGTCGCCACATCACGCCTTTGGGCATGCCGGTGGTACCGCCGGTGTAGATGAACAGCAGGTCGTCCGGGCTGCGTGGGATCTCCAGCGGCGAGGGATCGGCGCGTTCGAGGATGTCGGCCAGCCGTTCGGCCCACGCCGCGGGCGGCGACGTGTCGAGTTGGATGTAGCTCTCGAGCTTGGGCAGATCGTCGCCAAGCTCGGCCAGGGCGTCGGCGAAAACGCCTTCAAAAAGGATCGCCTTGGCATCCGAATTGTCGAGCAGGTAGTGGAGTTCCTCGCGGCGATACCGGTAGTTGACGTTTACCGGAACCAATCGCGCCTTGAAGGCGGCGAACACCGCGACCAGATACTCGGGTCGATTATGGCTGTAGATCGCGACCTTGTCGCCGGCCTCGAGGCCGGCGTGCATCAAGTGACGCGCCAGCGCGGTGGCTTGGCGGTCGAATTCTCCCCAGCTCAGACGCCGCCGCTCGTCGATCAACGCGACTTCGTCCTCGATGACGCCGGCGATGCGTTCCCAAATATCGGCGATGTTCCAAGTCAAGGGGCTCCTCCTCGTCGGCGCACCATGTTGCCGATACCGGCGGCTACGTCCAGTCGCCGCGCGGCGTGCGACGCCGAAGGATTCGTTGTAGGTTCCAGCGTACGGAAACCCGGCCGACGAGGACGCAACATGAGCGAACGAATAACGATCGATGCACAAACCCCTCCCGAGCTGCTCTATGCCAGCTACGAGGAGCTCACGCGCGACGTGGACGGCCATTTGCTGCCGGCAAAGCTGCGCTTTTACGAGGGGCTCGGCGTCAGCTTCGTGCTCGGCCGGCGCGCCGGAGTATTCTTCGAGGATGCCTACAGCGGCCGGCGTTTCATTAACTGTCATTCGAACGGCGGGGTTTTCAATCTCGGCCACAACCATCCGCGTGTCGTCGAAGCCCTGCGACAGCACTTGGGCACGCTCGACGTCGGCAACCATCATTTCGCGGCTCCGGGTCGCGCGCGTTTGGCTTCGCGGCTGGCCGCCAGCACCGGCGGCCGCCTCCCTCGAGTGGTCTTCGGCGTGAGCGGCGGCGAAGTGGCCGATCTCGCGATCAAGGTCGCGCGTGGCCGCACTGGCCGCGCCGGCATCGTTTCGGCCTGCGGTGGCTACCACGGCCACACCGGCCTTGCTCTGGCTACCGGCGATCCGACCTACCGCGAGCCGTTCGGGCCAAACCTCCCTGGTTTCGTTCAGGTTCCCTTCAACGATGCCGAAGAGATGGAACGCGCGATCGACGATTCGACGGCTGCCGTGATTCTCGAGGCGATTCCGGCGACCTTGGGGATGCCGATCCCGCGGGAAGGATACTTCGCCGAGGTGCGCCGCCTGTGCGACCAGCGCGGAGCGATGTTGATCGTCGACGAGATTCAAACCGGACTCGGCCGTACCGGCAAGATCTGGAGCTATCAGCACGACGGGATCGTGCCCGATGCGATTCTAACGGGGAAGGGCCTGAGCGGCGGCGTGTATCCGATTACCGCGGCAATCATGACGGAAAGCCTGCACGACGTACTGGCCGAGCATCCGTTTGTGCACTTCTCGACCTTCGGTGGAGCCGAACTCGGTTGTGTGGCGGCGCTGACCGTTCTCGACATCATCGAGACCCCGGGATTCCTCGACCGTGTCTCGGCTCTGTCCGAACGCTTTGCTACCGAGTTGGACGGTCTCCCCTTCGACTTGCGCCGGCGCGGTCTCTTCATGGGCATGAAGTTTCCCTCGGACGCCGACGCGATCGGCAGTTTCATCAAGTTCCTCGAGGCCGGCGTGTTCGTCTTCCCCGCCGGTAACGACCGTTCGGTGCTTCAGTTTCTTCCCCCACTGGTCATTTCGGACGACGAAGCCGGCGAGCTCATGCGCCGGATTCGTGGAGTATGTGCTTGAATCGGGTTGCCGACGAAGAGCTCACGGCGTTCGAGGAACTGGTCGCTCAGGCGCTCGAGCGAGGCGATGAGCGCGGCATCGAGATCATCGGCTACGGTGAGGTTACGACCGTACTGGCGATGGAGAGCAGCTCGGGCCCGCGGGCCGTCAAACGGGTTCCGCCCTTTGCGGCCGAAGACTCCGCGCGGCGCTACATGGCGATGGTCGAGCGTTACATTGCGGCGCTCGAGGCCGGCGGCGTTCGAGCGATCGAGACGCATTTGCACCGAGTCGACGGCAGGGACGGTAAGCACGTGGTCTATTGTGTCCAGCCGGCGCTGCCGTTCGGATCGCTGGCACCCGATCTGCTGCGCGGGCTGGGCGAAGAGCAAGCCTGCGCGTTTTACGAGCAGATCCTCGCGGCGATCGAAGGTGTCGTCTGCGAACGGCTGGCGCCGGACGGACAGCTTTCCAACTGGGCCTTCTACCGAGACCGCCTGGTATACATCGACGTGAGCACGCCCTTCATGCGTGACGAAAGCGGCAATGAACTTCTCGACTGGGAACACCAACTACGCGCGCTACCGGCGCCGATCCGGCCGGTCGTCCGACGCTGGATCGCGCCGCAGCTACTCGACAAGTATTACACGCTTCGTGGTCAGGTCGTCGACTTGCTCGGCAACTTGATCAAAGAACACCTCGAACACTTGACCGATCCGTACATGCGCCGAGCCAACGAACGGTTTGAGTTCACGCCGACGATCTCGCAGAAAGAAATCCGCGATTACTACAGCGGAGACGCTCGGGCGTACGCATTCCTCCAGTCTGCGCGCCGCGCCGACCGCTGGTGGCAGCGCAGCATCCTGCGCCGGACCTATCCCTATTTTCTCCCACCGCCGATCGACCGCAACACGGGTTGACAGGCGCGCCGTGCATTGAGTATAGGCCGATCATGACATCGTCTGGCTTCGGTGGCTTTCCGGCCGATCTGTTCCGTTTCTTCGAAGAGTTGTCGGAGAACAACAATCGCGAGTGGTTCGCCGCCAACAAGCCGCGCTACAAAGAGAGTGTGGTGGCGCCGATGTCGGCGTTCATTGAAGCGATGGATACACGATTGGCGAGCGTGTCCGACTGTTTCATTGCCGACCCGCGACCCAACGGCGGCTCGATGTTTCGTATCTATCGGGACGTGAGATTTTCGTCCAACAAGCTGCCGTATAAGGAACACGCCGCTTGTCACTTTCGGCACATGGCTGGGAAGGACGCGCACGCCCCCGGTTTCTACGTCCACCTGGAACCGGACGACGTGTTCTTTGGCGGCGGGATATGGCATCCGCCGGGCCCGACCCTGCGCCGTATTCGCCGGGCGATCGACGACGACCCGGCGGGCTGGAAGAAGATCCTGCGGGCCGCGGCTTTCCGGCGCCGCTTCGGGGGGCTTGCCGGCGCTTCGCTCAAGCGCGCGCCGCAAGGCTATGCTCCCGATCATCCGCTGATTGGCGATCTCAAGCGCAAGGATTTTTTCGCCGTTGAGCGCTGCGATCCCGCGCTGGCGCTGACGCCGGGATTTGCCACGGAAGTGGCCCGCTCGTTCAAGGCGCTGAGTCCCTTGATGCGGTTTCTGACCGAAGCGCTGGGTCTGTCGTTTTCGCTCGATGACTGAGTCGCCGAGCGCTCTCGGCTGCCGCTTTTGGCGAAAGCTCGTCGACCATCAGGATCGTCGCAGGTAGCGTTACCAAAGCGCCGACCAACGAGCCCAGCAGCACGACGGCCGTCATCGTGCCGAAGTATTGGTTCGGGACGAGTTCGGAGAAGCCCAAAACGCCGAAGCCCAGGCACAAAACAACGGTGGTAAACAGTACCGGCCGCCCGACGACCGTCACCGCGCGTCCGATCGCCTCGCGCGCTGGCGAACCGAGCGTGCGTAGACGGCGATAGCGCGTGAGCATGTGAATGGCGTTGTCCACCGCGATTCCGAGCGCCACGTTTCCCATCATCGCCGGCATCGTTCCCAGCGCGATGCCGAACCATCCGGTCATTCCGACGATGAAAACGATCGGCATCACGCCGGGAATCATCGCCAGCAGTCCGTGGCGCAGGGTGCGAAGCAGCAGCGTCATCATGATGCTGACGGCGACAAAGGCCACGCAAAACCCGCTGACCATGCCGCGCAGCATGTGCCGCTCGACGTCGTTGTAGAGCGCCATCAACCCGGTCGGTATCGCGTCGACGTGCTCGAGGCCGCCGGTGAGGCGGCGGATATGATCGAGAAGACGGCCGTGGTCGTCGCCGCCCGACATGCGCGCACGCGCCGTGATTCGAGCGTGCGAGAAGTCGAAGTTCAGGTAGTCATAGAGTCTGCCGTCGGGCGCGTCGAGTTCGTACATCAGCAGTAATTGGCCGATGGCGTCACGGTTCGCGGGAATCCTCTCGTACGCCGGATCGTCTGCGTGCATCGTCCGGTTCATTACTTTCACGAAATCTGCCGGCGAGATCACCCGCTCGACGATGGGCTCGGCCTCGATCTGCTGTTGTAGCTTGTCCATTTCAAGCATTGCTTCGTGGTCCTTGACGGACTCGGCCGCCGAGGCGGAATTCTTCGGCGTGACCAGTAGCTCGACCGCGTAAATGCCGCCGACGCTGTTTTCGACGAAATCCGTCGCGACGATGACGGGATGATCCGGCTTGAGATACTTGTACCAGTTGGCCGAGGTCCGCACCCGGGGCAGCCCAGACAGGCCGAGCAGGACGAAGAGCAGACTGGCGGCCAGAATCCATGTTCGGTGGTTCGCGACGAATTCGAAAAGTCGCGCCAAACTCCACGACCGTGCCAGGTTAGAACGATGATGGCGCGGCGGTGGAGACGGCAGCAGACTCAAAGCCGACGGCAGCAGGCTGAAGGTAGCGACGAAGGCCAGCATCGTGCCGGCAGCGGCGAACAGCCCAAACTCGCGCAGTGGCGCCACGCGAATCAATAGCAGGCCGAGGAAGCCGAGCGCGGTGGTTACGCTGGTGAACAGACAAGGAATCAACACGGTATCGAGCGCGGCGAGAAGGGCGGTCTTCTTTTCTCGTCCCAAGCGTAGCTCTTCCTGGTATTCGCTAATCACGTGGACCGAATCGGCGACGCCAATCGCGAGCAGTACCACCGGCAGAATCGCGGCAACCACGTTGAGGGTGAAGCCGGTAAGTTGCAGCAGCGCAAAAGTCCAGACGATCGAAATTCCCACCGTCACGCTCGGCAGCAGTACGCCCGTGACCGTGCGAAACAGGGCACCGAGCACGACAACGAAGATCGCCACCATCAGCGGGATCAAGCGACGCTGGTCGCTGACCATCGAGTGGAACAACGCGGCGTCGAAAATTACCCGTCCGGTGAGGTAGAAGGGGCCGGTTTCCCCGGACAGCGTCTGACGAATATCGTCGATGATGCGCCAGCGGCGTGAGACGTTGTTGTTCTCGACCCGTGCGACGGTGACCAGGATCACCCCGGCGCTGCCGTCGGCGCTGGCGAAACTGCCATTGTAAAGACGATCGGTCGTGAGTTTCTCGAGAATCCGCCTGCGCTCGGGTTTGTTGAGCGGCGGACGCACCAGAGGGGCAACCGACAGCAGGTCTCCTTTGGCCCGGATTTCCTCGATGTTGGCAATGCTATCGACGGCGAGCACGCCGTCGATCTGCTGCAGACGGGCGGTTAGACGCTGAGCGAGCGCGAGTCCCTTGGCGCCGAGTACTCCACCTGTTGGTTCGTAACCGATGACGACATACTCGTCGTTTTGGAACTCCCGGCGAAAATCTCTGTAGGCTTGGATGCCGGGGTCGTTTTCGAGCAGCCAATTATCGATCGAGTTGTCGACTTCGAGCCGGGCGATCGGCAGGAACGAACAAGCGGTAACGATGACGAGCAGCAAGACGACAAGAATCGGGTGGCGGACGATGAATCGGAAGTAAGCCATCGGCAGACCGGGCTCCATTTAATTATATGTCCTAGAGAACTGCAATGGCTTTGACGCCTACGGTTGGCACTTGCTCGCATTACGGGTAGCGACTATCGTAACCCCCGCGCACCGTTGCGGACGGCTGCGGTTCATTACCGGAACAGGTTTTTCCGCGCGGTGACGGACGGTCGAGCGGAGTCTTGATCGGTCAATCAATCAACTCAGGATTAGCGACAATGGAGAAAGTTCAGGCGACAGGATTGCGGCCCGGGATGGTCGTGATCTACAACGACCAGCCGCACCGGGTGCTCACGACCCAGCATCGAACGCCGGGCAAGGGCAACGCCGTGGTGCAGGTTAAACTGCGGGGCGTTCAATCCGGCGTGCAGACGGAAACGCGGCTGAGTTCTACGGACTCTATGGAACGGGTCAGCGTGAGCGGCCGGCAGATGGAATACCTCTACACCGACGGCGACGGCTTTGTCTTCATGGACAGCGAGACCTACGAGCAGATCACCTTACCGGCCGACATGCTCGAAGCCGAAGCGCCTTGGCTCGAGGAGAACATGACAGTTTCCGTCGAGTACGTCGGTGGCGAAGTGATGGGCGTCGAGCTGCCCAAAGCCGTCGATGTGGCGATCGAAGAAACCGAGCCAGCGATGAAGGGCGCGACCGCTTCCGCATCGCCCAAGCCGGCCAAGCTTGCCAACGGGGTCGTCATCAAGGTGCCTCAGTTTATCGAGGCCGGCGAGGTGGTCCGCGTCGATCCCAACGAACAACGATATATCGAGCGCGCCAAGTAGCAGCGCGAAAGGAGAGGGGCGAATGAATCTCGATCAGGCGAAGGCAGTAGTAACGGGAGGCGCGTCGGGTCTGGGTCTGGCGACGGTGCGCCGTATCGTCGCCGGCGGCGGCAACGTGGCGATTATCGATCGGCCGAACTCCGAGGGCGCGAAAGTCGCCGCCGAGGTCGGTGATGCGGCAGTGTTCACGCCCGCCGATGTCACCAGCGAGGAAGAGGTCAACCAAGCGTTAGAGGCTGCCACCCAGGCGTTCGGCGCCGTCAACGTTTGCGTCAACTGTGCGGGCGTGGGTTCGGCGATGAAAACCACGGGCAAGGCCGGGCCGATGCCGCTCGACATGTTCAAGATGACGCTCGAGGTCAATCTCGTCGGGACCTTCAATGTCGCCCGGCTCGCGGCCACGCGGATGCTCGCCAACGACGCCAGCGAAGAGGGCGAGCGAGGGGTGATCGTCAATACCGCTTCGGTCGCGGCATTCGATGGCCAGATGGGGCAGGTTGCCTATACCGCTTCGAAGGCCGGCGTTGTCGGCATTACCTTGGTGCTTGCCCGAGACTTGGCGCGCGACGGGATTCGTTGTTGTACGATTGCGCCGGGAACCTTCGACACGCCGATGCTCGGCATGCTGCCCGAGGATCAGCGCGAGGCACTGGCGGCCAACATACCGTTTCCCCATCGGCTCGGACGGCCCGACGAGTACGGCGCGCTGGCCTGTCACATCATCGAGAATCCATATCTCAACGGAGAGACGATACGCTTGGACGGCGCGTTACGGATGCCGCCGCGTTAGCCACCGCTCGGCGGCTACTGGATCGTCCCAAGTAGCGCGGTGAGGTGACGGAAGGTGTTTTCGATACCGCCGATCATGGCGGTGAAAGCGCCGGCCACGCCGATTACCAGTAAGACGAGAGTCAGACTGTATTCTACGGCCGAGTTTCCTTGCTCGTCGCTGCGCAAGCGCAGGACCTCTTGCAGGACCCGTTGTCGCGAGTCGGCATGTCGATTGCCTTGCCGCATGGCCTCCTTCCCCTCCTCCGGAGCAGCAACAACCGTGCCCTGACGACCGGGCAAACACACGAACATGCAGTTGCGCAATCTGCTTTTCTTCAGGAATCGCTTTCCATGACCTGCGCGCGAACGGTCTCGACCAGCTCTTGTCTGGCTTTGCTGGGGTGTCCGCTGTCGAAGGGCGGCTCGGGATCGTACTCGATTCCAAGGGCGATGGCCTCGGCCACGTCGCGTCCGGCGATGCGTTCGGCGAGTACCAACGCCATGTCGATGCCGGCGGAAACGCCTGCCGCCGTCAGGTATTTGTCGGACGATACAACACGTCGGGAGAGCGGCCGGGCCCCCAGTTGCCCGAGCAAATCCAAGCATGCCCAATGCGTCGTCGCCTGCTTGTCGGCGAGCAGGCCGGCCGCGGCCAGGATCAGCGAGCCGGTACAAACCGAAGTCGTCCACTGCGTGTTTTGATCGACTGCCCGCAGCCACTCGAGGGTGGCGCCGTCGCTGATCAAATCGCGCGAGCCGGGTCCGCCCGGGACGACGACGACGTCGCAACGAGACACCTCGTCAAAGCCGTAGTCGGCGTGAAGTCCCAATGCCCGGGTGTCCGTGCGAACGGTTCCAGGCCGCTTGGCCACCGTTCGCAGCTTGCCGCCGGGAAGCCGGGCGAGTACCTCGTAGGGGCCGATCGCATCGAGTGCGGTCAGGCGGTCGTATAGCAAGATGCAGACGTTCATCGGTTCCCTTGTGCCATACGCAGCCTGCGTTGTCGCACGAGGGTTCCGTGGCGCTACGCGGTTCGTTGTGGCATGGTCGGAATAGGCCGACAGTTGGCTCGCGGAGGATGGAGAAAAGCCGATGCCTTGGATCTACCTGCTGGTTTCGTTGATCGTGGTCGCCTTGACCTACAATGTTTATCGACCACGGCGGCGCGGCGCGCGCCTGGCGTTTGCCAGCTTCTTTGCCGGTTGGCTATGGGGCGAGTTGGTGCCGCACGCGATTGCCTTGGTCGCGCTGGCAACCTTCGCCTTTGCCTGGGCGGGCGCGCTCGAGGCCTGGCCTGGCGTACTCGGCCTGCTGCTTTGCGCCGGTGCCTGCGGCTTCCTCATGTGGCATTACCAGCGAGGGCTCGATCGCCGGCAGCGGCTCGAACGTGATCTCGAGGAGGGCCTCGGCGCCAATTTTGCTGCGCGGGTGCGTCCGGAACTGCGAGCGAAGTGGCAGACGGAGTTGCCGTGGCGGCGACTGCTGCGAATATTTCCGATCCGCTGCGAGGAGGTCGAATGCTGCAGCGACATTCGCTTCGATCGCGTACGAGGCATCAACCTCAAGCTCGACGTCTATCGCCACCGATCGCATCCGAGCAATGCTCCAACGCTGCTGCAGGTCCACGGTGGAGGCTGGTCGATCGGCGACAAACGTGAGCAGGCGTTGCCGTTGATGCATCAGTTGGCCGCGCACGGTTGGGTCTGCGTTAGCGCGAATTACCGCCTGAGCCCGCATGCTACCTTTCCAGAGCATCTGATCGATGTGAAGAAAGCGATCGCCTGGATTCGTGAGCACGCAGCCGAGTACGGTGCGGACCCGGAATTCCTGGTCGTCACGGGCGGTTCGGCCGGCGGGCACCTGGCAGCGCTGGCGGCTCTGACGGCAAACGATCCCGAGTATCAGCCGGGCTTCGAGAAGATCGATACCAGCGTCCGCGCGGCAATTCCCTTCTACGGTGTATACGACTTCACCGATCGTTGGGGGCTTTGGCCGAACCGCGGACTAGCGCGCATTCTGGAGCGGGACATCATTAAGGGGTCACGCGAAGAACTACCCGAAGAGTACCGAAAAGCTTCACCTTTTGATCGGATCCACGACCACGCCCCAAGCTTTTGCGTGCTTCATGGTTCGAGCGACACGCTGGTGCCGGTCGAGGAAGCGCGACGCTTCTCCCGCGAGTTGCGCAATCGCTCGTCGGCTCCTGTGGTGTACGTCGAGTTGGAGCACGTGCAGCACGCCTTCGAGCTGCTGCCCTCGGTCAACACGCAGACAGCGGTCGATATTGCCGAACGCTTCGCGACGGCGGTCTACAGTCGATACCTCGACGAGCGTGACGCCGAGCCCCAGCGAAAGCCAAAGTCCAAGCCTAAGTCCCATAGCGAGCGTAAGCGGGCTCCCGCCAAGTCGGCCGGTTAGGACCCGATGACGATTCAGAACACCGCGTAGCCGCCGTCGAGGCGCAGGATGTCGCCGTTGTGGAAGCGCGAAGCGGGGGAGGCGAGGTAGACGGCGACCGCTTCAAAGTCTTGCGGCGTTCCCCAGCGCCGGGCGGGGGTGCGCGAGACGACCGTGCGATCGAGCTTCTCCCAGCGCTTGATCTCTGCCGTCATGTCCGTTTCGATCCAGCCGGGCAGGATCGCGTTTGTCTGAATGTCGTGTCGCGCGAGTTCCACCGCTAGCGACCGCACCAAAGCACACAGACCGGCTTTCGATGCCGAATAGTTTTCGTGACGCGGCATCCCGTGGATCGATCCGATGGAAGCTACCGCGACCAGCTTGCCGCCGCCTCCGCGCTCGATCATGTGACGGGCAACCTCGCGGAACAGCACGAAGGGACCGGTCAGGTTGACCCGCAAGACGGCGTTCCAGTCTTCGACGGTTGCATCGGTAAAGGGCGCCGCCTTCCACGTCCCGGCGTTGGCAAAGCAGGAGTCGATGCGGCCGAAGCGCTCGAGCGTTGCGGCTACCTGCTGCGCGATTTGTTGCTCGTCGCCGACGTCGCAACGAAAGGCCGCAGCCTCGGCTCCCAGCTCCTCGAGCTCGGCTACTGCGCGGCGGCACTTTTCTTGGTCGCGGCCCCACAGTGCCAAGGACGCGCCGGCACCGGCCAGACCGCGCGCCATGCCAAGGCCGATGCCGCCGTTTCCGCCCGTGACGAGGGCGACGTGACCGCCAAGATCGAAGAGTTGCTGCGTCATCCGAGGGCATCAGCCTGCCCAGGCTGGCTCGATTGCTCTCGGAGACACCGGCCAGGATATTTGGCTATTATCCGCAGAAAGGGACCATTGCGCCGGGGGCCGACGCCGATGCGGTGAGCTTCGATCCCGCCGCCCCCCTTCACCGCCGTCGTCTCGAACCACTGGCCCGCCTCGGACTCCAGTCCGAGACTCCCCTCCATCTCTTCCGTGGACCTCGCTCCAGCGGCATCTCGACGATTGAACTGAACGACGATAGGTCGATCGGGCTCGCCGATCGCAACCAGGTGTCGGCGAAGGGACTCCAGGGAAGACTCGTTCTCTGCTTGCCGGTCAGGGGCGCTGTCGGCGACGAACACGAAGCCGTCGGCGCCGCGCATCACTGCGAGAGCGTTCTCATTCAGCCGTGCGGCGCCGGGGAGCCCCACGAGATGCAGCCTCACCGGGATTCCGTCGAGCGCACCCATTTCCACGGTCAACAGATCCATGAACAGGGTTCGGGAGTCAGGGTCGGCCGGTGTGAGCAGCGGTCCGCGCGTTTCTCGAGAGCCTGAAACATTTTTCGCTCGCTGAATC
>CAZJCO010000004.1:0-23543 GCA_964544375.1 uncultured Myxococcales bacterium | reverse complement strand
AGTCCTCGAGCGTGTATCGATGCTGACCGCGTTTGCCGCGTGGGTTGCGCGCGAGCGGACGGTTCGGATCGGGGATGCTCATGACGGTTGCGCGCGCTTTTTCTCGGCCGCTTACTCAGGGGAGACGATTTGCTCACGCAGGTGTTCGGCGCGGGCGCGGCCGAGCCATTCGTCGGCTCGCGTGAGATCTGGATTCGTGATTTGGCCGCTGGCCAGAAGGTAGGCCATCACGATCTGTTCTTCTCGTCCGCCGTCTTCCGCCCGGCGCCGCACGGTCTCGACGATCGTCTCTTTCGCGTGTGAGGGTTTCAGGCGCCATTCTTCTACGGCCTGCTCGACCGGAGTTGCCGTTGGGTTCCGCGGCTGCGCAGCGGCCTCTTCGATCGCGGCGACGACGATCCCGAGTTCCCTTGCCGGCGGGCTATCGGTGCGAGGCGCGAACAAATCGCGAACCGCTCCGTAGTACCAAAGCGCGCCCTCGCGCCCGGAGCGGAAGCGCTCCCATAGCCGCTCACGGCAACGTTCGTAGTCGGCGCGAACGGACATCGCATTGTGCAGTTTGTCGCACAGCGCGACCAATGCGGCGTCTTCCGGCAGTCCGTGAAGCTGCTCGAGATAGTGTTGTTTCTGCTCTCGCCAGCTTTCCTCTTCGGATGCCGGAAGATAGCTGCAACCGTCGACGATCGCGGCGACCTCATCGCCGAAGCACGCACGGACCTGCTCGAGTACGGGAGGTCCCCCACAGTCCTCGACGGTATCGTGCAGCAGGGCCGCGGCCATCTGCACCGGAGAGCCTCCGGCGTCGGAGACGAACGCGCTCACGGTAACCGGGTGTGAAACGTAGGGAATCTCCGTTCCCTTGCGCTTCTGTCCGGCGTGTTTTTCGCAGGCGAAAGCGATCGCCCGTTCGATGATGGCGGCCGATCCGCTCACGAAGTCTCAGTCTTTCGCTTTCGGTGTTTGGCTGGCCGGCGGATGCCCCGGCGGAAGCGCCCCGGCGGGATGTTCTTTTTGCTGGGCCCGCGCCGCCGCCGCTTTCGCAATCTGCTCGGGGCTCAGAATATTTCGAATCTCGAGCAGTACCGCCATATTTTCCTTTAGCAGATTGCTACGTAATTCGACGACACGCGATACCAGCGGGGCCAAATCATCTCGGGTGACCGGTCCGGCAAGTAAGACTTTGTCGCTCAGTTCTTCGTTTGCCTGGTTCAGATCGCCGAACAGGCTGCGAAAGGTCTCGCCGCGCTGGCGGACGATCTCGCTGACCTGCGTCTTTTGTTGGTCGCTCAGATCGGCCGACCGAAGAAGCAACGGCAGAATACTCAGGGGCGCGAAGCCGGGTGCACCGCCGCCATGGGGGCCAGCGGGCCGAGCGCCATGACCCGGGGGCATCGCCGGAGCCGGAGCCGACACGAACAAGACGAGCGAGAGCACGCCCGAAGACAAGAAGAGACGTTTCATCAGGTTTTTCCTCCACCGGGCAGCCTACGCGGAATCAGACGCCGGTTCCAAGTACCGCTATTGTTGCGCAACCGAGCTATTCGAGGACGAGAGGCTCGGTGACACCGTCGCCGAGTTCGGTTAGGAAGCGACTCGGCTTCATGACGACCATTCCACGCGAGCGATTGCGGTAGAGCTTGGGTACGACGAGGTAGAGTTCGTCTTTCGCTCGGGTGACGGCGACGTGAAACACGCGCCGTTCTTCTGCTTCCTCTTCCGGCGTGTTGATTGCCAGATCGGTGGGAAATCGTCCGTCGGCCAACCAGGGAATCATGACGACCGGCCACTCCAGTCCCTTGGCCTGGTGCACGGTCGAAAGCACGACGAACTCCTGTTCTTCGGGGCCGCTGACGACGGTCTCTCCCGAAAACTCGCCGGCTAGTGCGACATCGGCAAGAAAGCCGTCGAGCGCGGGGTATTGGGAAGCGAAATCCGCCAAGCCGCGCAGATCCTCCCGCCGGAGTTCGGCGCCGTCGTAATGCGACTTGAGGTAGTCGTCGTAGAATCGGCCGAGAAGCCGATCGATCATTTCTGCAGGCGATTCGAGCGCCGCCAAGTCACCCAACAGGCGGGCAAAGCGCCGGTAGGGCTTGCGAGCGGTTTCGGGCAGAAGCTCTACGGTCGTCTTCGCCCGCGCCTCGGCGATCGGCTGCGGGGATTCTCGCACGACTCGGCAAACTCGGCGCGCCAGTTGACTGCCGATGCGCGGCAGCAGCGGCAACACACGCAGCCACGCCAACTCATCGCGCGGATTGTGGACCACGCGAAGCCAACAGAGCACGTCTTTGATGTGCGCTTGCTCGAAAAATCGGAGTCCGCCTCGTACTTGAAACGGTATGTTGCGGCGCTTGAGCTCGAGCTGGATCTCGAGGGCGTGCCAATGGCTGCGGTACAAGATCGCGATGTCGCCCAGGCGACGCTCCTGATCCAGTAGATGCAAGATGTATTCGGCGAGGAAATCGGATTGCTGGTAGTGATCGCGGCAGGCGACGACCGCGGGAACCAATCCGGAAGGTCGAACCGCGCGTAATTCCTTCGGTAGACGGCGCTGGTTGTGTGCAATGCTGGCGTTGGCGACGGCCAAGATCTCGGGAGTCGACCGGTAATTGGTTTCGAGTCGAAATTCCGCCGCATCGGGGTAGCGCTGCGTGAAGTTCGAAATGTTGTCGAAACTCGCGCCGCGAAAACTGTAGATCGATTGTGAATCATCTCCGACAACGCAGACGTTACGGTAAGCGGACGCGAGCAGGTCGACGATGCGACCCTGGATCGCGTTCGTATCCTGGTATTCGTCGACCAGGATGTGACGAAACCGCTTCGCCAGAACACTGCGGACGTCCGGCTGCTGCTCGAGCAGTTGCAGCCATCGCGCCAGCAGGTCGTCGTAGTCGAGGAGTTGTCGCTCGCGCTTGTGCTGATCGTAGAGCGCGAGCACTGCGGCGATTCCGTCTCTTTCGCGCTGGAACATCGGGTAGCGTTTGGTCAAAACCGTCTCGAGCGGATCGAGGGTATTCTGGATGAAACTCGAGATCGAAATCAGCAGCGACTTGCCCGGGAAGCGTCGCTTCTCGATCGAAACGCCGGCCTCGGCGACGCAGGTACGCAGCAAGCTTTGCGAATCTTCGCGGTCCAAGATGGTGAAGTCCGGGGAAACGCCGACGTGCTCTCCGTAGAGGCGCAGAATCCGGTTGGCGATGTGATGAAAGGTGCCGCCCCAAAGCTCGTTGGTGTTCTCGCGTACTAACGCGTCGACGCGCGCGAGCATCTCGCGCGCAGCTCGATTGGTGAAGGTAACCAAGAGAATGTTGGCGGCGGCAACCCCTTGTTCGACGAGCCAAGCCAAACGATAGGTGAGAGCGCGCGTCTTGCCGCTGCCGGCGCCGGCGACCACCAGCATCGGACCGCCGGCTGCGGTCGCCACCGCGAGTTGCTCCGGGTTCAGCTCGGCCGCGTAGTCGATGCGACCACTGCCTCGTTTCGTGCTCAGGGAGAATGTGCGCGTCACGCCGATTCCGCAGCCTCCCGGTTCGGGAGCAAGCGCCCAATTCTAGCAGGAAGCGTTTCCATAGGCGCCCGGTGCGAGGCAGAAAGAGTGGCAACCAGCGTATGATCCAAGCGAGCGACGAGATCGGAAATCCCACCGTCGCGGGACGCGCCGCGTCGAACAGTCGCCGGGCGTTCGTCTGCCTGCTCTGGGCGCTCCTGACCGTGCTGCCGGCGTTCGCGGAGGCCCCGCCTGGCGAGCGCATCGTGCTGATTGGCGACGCCGGTAAGGCCGCCCGAGAACCGGGCGTGGTGCGTGCGCTGGCGGCACTGCTCGAGGGGGACAGCTCTCGCCGGACACTCGTCGTTTTTCTTGGAGACAATGCTTACCGACAGCCGGCGGGAGAGGCGGTGCCCCGGCGTTGGCCTGACCTCGACGAGCAACTGGCCGGCGCCGCGGGTGCCGACAGCGTCGTGTTCTTGCCGGGCAACCACGATTGGGGCGATACCGCCGACGACGGGCTGACCGTGCTGCAACGGGAGAGCGACTATCTCGCGAAACGATCTGCGAGCGGAAGGCCGCGCATGGTCCCGGAGCCCGGCTGTCCGGGCCCGCGGCGCCTGCTCGACAGCGGGCTGGTAAGAGTGCTGGCAATCGATTCGGCTTGGTGGTTGCGCGACGCCAACGAACGGACGATCAGCGCGAACGGACGTGGCTGCGCCCGCACGACGTCCCGAGAAGTGGCCGCCGCGCTGACGGCCGAGCTGGCTTGCGCGAACCCCGGGCCGTGCCCGCCACGGATCGTGCTGGCGCACCATCCGCTGCTTTCCTACGGTTCTCATGCCGGCTACTTCGGCTGGCAGGAACACTTCGTGTGCGCCAGCTACCTTCCTTTGCCGGGCTTGTGTAGCCTCTACATCGGGCTGAGAAAGCTGGGTATCGGCGACCAGGATATGGCTTCTCCCGGTTATCGGGCCTACATCGAAGAAGTCGGGCGGGCGCTGGCGGTTGCACCGCCGCTGGTGTTCGCAGCCGGACACGAACACGTCTTGCAGGTCCTTCGCGACGATGCCGGAACCTTCCATGTCGTCAGCGGTAGCGGATCACGCCTGGGACGCGTCGGCCGCGGCCCGCGGACGCTATACGCACGCGCCGCGCCGGGCGTGGCGACGCTCGACTTCGAGATCGACGGTACCGCCCGACTGAGCGCCTACGTTCTCGGAGCGGACGGTCTGCATGTCGATTACGAAGAGCCCTTATTGCCCGCCGACCCGGTTCGTGCGAGCGTTGGCGATACTCATTCCGCCGAGGTGGAGCGATGACGACGATGTCCGATCAACCAGCCGAAGCGCACGAGGTCGATCCCTGGCGCTTCACCGGTACGTTCTTGCAGCAATTGCTATCGGCGGCGATCCCGGAGCAGCCGGCGTACCAGTCCATCCCCTGGACCGAGGTCAGCAAACCGCTCGGCAAGGCCAGAGTCGCCCTGCTCTCGACCGCCGGTCTCTCGATGAAAGATGACCGGCCCTTCGACATGGAATTCGAGCGACGCAATCCCATGCGCGGAGATTCCAGTTGGCGGCGGCTAAGCGCCGACGCCTGTTCGGAGACGATCGACGCCAATCATCTGCACATCGACACGAGCTACATCTTGCGCGACATCAACGTGGCCCTTCCCCTCGATCGGTTACGCGAACTCGTTCAAGAAGGGGTGGTGGGATCGATGGCCGACGGCCATTACTCGATCATGGGATATCAAGGCAACGATACTTCGGAACTCGAGAACGAGTCGGCGCCGGAGATCGCCGCCGCCATGGCGAGCGAAGAAGTGGATCTCGCCGTGCTCGCGCCGGTTTGACCGGATTGTTGCCGGTCCGTTGGACTGGTCGCCCGGCGCATCGAGGAAGCGGGAATCCCGACCGTGGCGCTCAACATGATCTGGCCCTACCAGCGCTTGGTCGGCATGCCGCGCGTTGCCGCGATTGAGCATCCCTTCGGCCGGCCCTACGGCGATGTCGGCGACAGCGGCCGCCAGCGAGCCGTGTTGGAAGCGGCCCTGGCCACGTTCGACAAGGCTCGAGAGCCCGGACACGTCGAACACCTTCCTTTCCGATGGCACGAGCCGCCCGAAGAAACGCGCTGGCATCCGGCCGAACCGTCGCCGATCATCGCGTTGCTGAAGAATCGGACTTGATCCAGATCCTTACCAGCAACCGACTCGAAGTTCTCGCTGCGGAACTTTGCGCTCGTGTTGCAGGCGATCCTCTCGACCCGTTCGAGCGCGAGACGATCATCGTTCAAAGCCAGGGGATCTCCCGCTGGCTGACGCTGGAGTTCGCGCGCCGCCAAGGCATTGCCGCGTCGTTAGACTTCCCACTGCCGCGCCGCTTCTGTCATGAGCTGGCCGATCGCGTACTCGGCGAGAGCGAACGGGCTGCAGCGGGCCGCGGCTTCGATCGCGAAGCGATGACCTGGGCGATCTACGCTGACGTCGAACGATGGCCTTCGGTGCCGCCGCTGGCCGAGCCCACTGCATATCTTTCGAACGACAGTGATCGACGCAAGCGCTACCGGCTGGCCCGCCGCATCGCGACCTTGTTCGAAGCGTACCAGGTCTACCGCCACGAGTTGCTGCTCGATTGGGAGAGGGCTAGCGAAGGCGAGCTCGCAGCCCTGCCGTGGCAGGCGATTCTGTGGCGGCGCCTGGTGGCGGGCTCTCCGAAGGAACAGTCTCTCGCCCGGCGGCTTGCAAGCCTGATCGAACGACTCGAAGGCCCGTCGCCGGGCGATGCCGAGTTGCCGCGGCGGGTGAACGCTTTCGGCATCGTGCGCGTCGCTCCGGCGATCGTTCGGCTGCTGACCGCTCTTGGACGCTGGATTCCGGTGCAGCTCTATCTCGTCAGCCCGACGCCGGAGTACTGGGGCGACGTCCTCGGAGAGAAGGAGGCCTTGCGGATGGGCGCGCGCGGCCAAGGCGGCGCGAGCACGGCGAGCGGCCCGGTGGTCGAGCCGATCGGCAACGAACTACTCGCATCCTGGGGACGACAAGGCCGCGAGTTTTTCACGCTGCTTCAGCAGAGCGACGAGAGCGGTGAAGCGTGGACTCCCCTCGAGTTTTGCGAACCGGACCGCGACAGCGCTCTCGGCGTGCTGCAATCGGACATTTTTGCCATGGCCTCGCGCCGCAGCGACGACCAGGCCGAGCGCTGCGGCGTGTCGCAAGACGATGGTTCTATCGAAGTCCACGTCTGCCATTCGCGCCTGCGGGAAGTCGAAGTGCTAAGCGACCGACTGCTGGCGGCTTTCGCCGAGGATCCGGAGTTGCGTCCGTACGACGTGATGGTCCTGGTCCCGAATCTTCGGCGCTATGCGCCCTACATCGAGGCGGTGTTCGGTTCGGCCGGCGAAGACGTCCCGCAAATTCCCTTTCGCATCGCCGACCGCGCGTTCGAGGAGCGTTCCTGCGCCGCCGCTGCGCTGCTGTCGTTACTCGAGCTGGTTGGCGGTCGGGTCGCGATTACCCAAGTAGTCGAGCTGCTGAACTTTCCGGGCGTGTGCCGGCGCTTCGATGTTCGACCGGCGGAGGTCGACGCGATCGGCGACCTGCTTCGATCCGCGGGCGTTCGCTGGGGGATCGACGGCGAGTACCGGCGCACAGCCCTCGCGCTTCCCGAAGTGGACGCGAACTCCTGGCGAGCGGGCCTCGACCGCCTCGTGATGGGGTATGCGACGGGCACGCTCGACACGATCGTGGCCGGAGTCGCGCCACAGGATGCCGGTGACGAAGACCTCCTCTGTCGCACCCTCGTGTTTGTCGACGCGGTCTTCGAGCTGCTTGGCATGTTGCAGCAGCCGCGCTCGACTCGTGCGTGGGCACGGGACCTCGCGGCCGCTCTCGATCGTTTGTACCTCTCGGCGACGGAAGAGGAAGAGCAGGAGTTAGGGCATCTGCGAGCGGCGATTGCTTCCCTCGGTGACTTTCACACGATCCTCGGAGAACTGGCACTGAGCCGCGCGGTCGCGCGGCTGGCGCTCGAAGAACGGTTGTCGGCGACGGCGTCATCTGCCGGATACCTCAGTGGCAAGGTGACTTTTTGCGAACTCGAGCCGATGCGCGTGGTCCCCGCACGAATGATTTGCGTCCTCGGTCTCGACGCCGACTCGTTTCCGCGTTCCGATTCCATCTCGCGTCTGGATCTGATGATGCGCTCGCCGCGGCCGTGCGATCGCAATCGCGCTCGCGACGATCGGCAGCTCTTTCTCGAATTGTTCCTAGCGGCGCGAAGCCGCCTGTTGCTCAGCTACTGCGGCTGGTCGCCGACGGATGCCAAGAGCATCGCCCCGTCCGCGGTGGTCGACGAACTGCTCGAGCAAATCGACCGTAGCTTCATTGTCGAGGGACACGAGCGCGCGCGGGATCGCTTTGTGATCCATCAGCCGTTGCACGCATTCGACCGGCGTTGTTTTGAGCGCTCCGACCCTCATCGTTGGAGCTTCCGGGCTCACAGCTGCATTGCCGACGCGAGATCTGCGGCACAGAGGTCCGGCGGCCTGCCGTTCGTTGTGCAGGCGCTCGACTCGCCTGCGCCGGACGAAATCGAACTCTCCGATCTGATCCGCTTTTGGACGCATCCCGCGCGTTACTTCTGCGAGCAAGTGCTTGGCATGCAGCTTCTGCGCGGCGAGACTAGCGTGGACGATAACGAACCGTTCGCTCTCGGCGCCCTGGAGGAGTTCGAGCTGGCGTCGTGGATGGCGGCGCGTCGATTGGGGCAAGAAGAGACCGAGACCGAGGTCGGAGAAGAGGCGCTGCTTCGGGCGAAGGGCCGACTTCCCGTTGGTGTTTTGGGGTCGGCGCCCTACGCAGAGCTGCGCCGTGACGTGTCCTCTCAACTGGCCCGGCTCGGGCGGCCGTCTCCGATCGATCCGCAGTCCGTCAGTATTCGAGGAGAGGGCTGGGTGCTTTCCGGGGTAGTCGAGCAGCGTAGCGATCAAGGCCTGGTTGCGTGGCACTATGCAAAGGTAAAACTGCGCCAGTTGGCCCCCGCGTGGATCAAGCTACTGGCGCTTTCCGCTGCGGGCGACGGCTCTGGGCCGATGCCGATGCGAGCCCGCGTGCTCGGGCGTTCACCGGCCGAGGACTGGGAGCTGAGCCTGCCGGACGGCGCAGGCGAGGATCGGCCGGCGCTGGAAACGCTCGGTCGCTTGGTGGAGGGCTACCGCGCGGGTCGGTTGCAACCGTTGCCGTTCTTTTCGGCAGCCTCGCGCGCCTTTGTCGAGGCCTTGCGAGGCGGAAAAGACGAAGCCCAAGCGCGTGAGGCTGCTAACCAAGCCTACCAAGTTTCTGCCTACGGTGGCTGGCAAGACGCGAACGACGTCTACGTCAGCCAATGCTTCCGGGCGAGCGAGCCGCTCGAGACTTGTTACGAGGAGTTCCGACGCTGGGCATCGGTGTTCTGGGATCCTCTGTTTGAGGCACGTGTCGGCAAATGAAGGCAGCGTTCGATTTGCTCGAGACGCCGCTCGGCGATGGTACCACGCTGATCGAGGCCAGCGCCGGGACCGGCAAGACTTATTGCCTCTCGATGCTGGTGCTTCGCATGTTGCTCGAAGGGCATGCCGGGGGCATCGGGCGAGTTCTTGCGGTTACCTTCGGCCGGTCTGCGACGCAGGAACTCATCGCTCGGATTCGTGGAGCACTTACGGAGGCCGTACGCATCGCCGACGGCGAAACCGATGGCAGTCCGGACCTCGCCGCGCTTGTCGGCCGGTACGATAGCGCCGAACACCAACGTCTGCGCGAAGCGCTCGCGACGATCGACGAACTCTCCGTCTTTACGATTCACGGATTTTGCGCCCGCGTTCTTCGGGACAGTGCGCTCGAAAGCGGCACGTCTTTCGATTTCGAAGTCATTGCGGAGCCCGGGGAACTGCTGCGCCAGGCGGCAAGCGATTGTTGGCGGGCGACGTTTTACCCTGATTCGCTGCTTGCCACGGTCGCTGCGCTCAACAAATGGACGCCGGACGCGCTGCTAAGCGACACCGCCGAGCTGCGCCGGTATCCGGAGGCGACGATCGAACCGCCGCGGATCGGGCGAGACGCGGCGCGGCAGGCGCTTGCCGCGGCGATCGATGCGGCAATCGCCGGATTCGACCGCGGCCGGCTCGATGCGGTTCTGCCCGCGCACGTGCTTAAGAAATCCCACCGCGCTAAGCGCGACGAGCGACTGCAAGCGATCGAACATAAGCACCCCGCAGAGAACGTCGATTCGCTGCGCGCGCTCTTGAAGTGTACTCGCGAGAACGTGCGAAACCGCTGCCTCAAACGGCACGGGGCCGTCGCCGATAGCGATCCGTTCTTTGCCGCCTGCGATGCGGTCGCGGACGCCCTGTCGGCGCTCCGGCGGGAAATCTACTGCTGCTTTGCCGCGGACTTGGAGTCTCGCGCCCGCCGGCTACGCGAGGATGCCGACCTGTTGAGCTATGACGACCTCCTCGGCTGCCTGCGAGATGCCCTGCGTGATCCCCGCCGTGGTCGGCTGCTTGCCGAGTCGGTGCGCGAACGTTTTGACGTCGCATTGATCGACGAGTTTCAAGATACCGACTTGTGCCAATGGGAGATTCTGCGCCGTCTGTTTGCCGATCGCCGGCTTTTCCTGATCGGCGATCCGAAACAGTCGATCTACGGCTTCCGCGGCGCCGACGTGTTCGCCTATTTCGACGCGGTCGAGCAAGCCGATCACCGCTACACGCTGGGCACGAACTGGCGTAGCACGCCGGAGATGGTGACGGCGGTGAACGCCGTGTTTTCCTCCAGCGACGATCCCTTCGTTTACGATGAGATCGAGTTTTCGCAAGTCGAGGCGGCGCGCAAAACGGAACGCGCAAGCCAACCGTCGCCGAACGGCGCTGCCGCGCTGCACTGGTTGTGGTTGGACCGCAGGACCGACAAGAACAAGGCTGCTTTCGAAATCGTCGAAGCCGTCGGCGTTCGGATCTCCCGCCTGATCGGATCGCGGCCGGCTGGATGGCAACGGACCGTCGGTGCCGGAGATATCGCGGTTCTCGTGAGAACCAACACGCAGGCGCGTCTTATGCAGGCGGCGCTGCAGCGAGAGGGCGTTGCCACGGTGGTTTCCACGACGGGGAGCGTCCTCGCGTCGCCGGAAGCCCGGGAACTGCAGCAGTTGCTCATGGCCGTCGCCGATCCGGCCAACCCGGGGCTAATCCGAGGGGCGTTGGCGACCCGTCTCTGCGGTTACGACAGCCGCGCGATCGAGGCTCTCGACCGGGATCCGGAGCGTGCGCAACGCGAAGCGGGCCGCTTTATCTCGTATCTCGACCGCTGGCGCCGAGAGAATTTCATGTCGGCGATGGAATCCTTGCTCGCTGACTTCGCAACCCGCGCCCGTTTGCTCCGTACCGTGGAAGGGGAGAGGGCGCTTACCAACCTCAGCCACTTGCTCGAACTCCTCAACGAATCTGGTTACTACGATCGATTCGCGCCACAGACCGCACTTTCTTGGTTCGCTCACCGGCGCGCGGAGGCCGAAGCAGCGCAAGGGGCGTCGCCGGAAAGCGAAGCGCTCAGGCGCGACAGCGACGCGGCGGCGGTGCAGATTTTGACCGTACATCGAAGCAAAGGACTCGAGTACGAGATCGTATTCTGTCCTTTCTTGATCGAACCTCTGAGAGCGCCGAACGGCTGTCCGCTGATCGTGCATCGCCGGCCGACCGAGATCGTTGCCGATTTCGGTTCGGCATCTCGCGCAGAGCACTTGGCGGCGCTCGAGGCCGAGAGTCTCGCGGAGGAAGCTCGCTTGGCCTACGTCGCGCTCACGCGGGCCCGCAGGGAGTGCTACGTCGTAGCCGGTGTGATCGGTTCGAAATCGAGCCGGTCGATACTGTCGTACTTGCTGCGCCCAGCCGGCAAGGGAACAGCGACGAAAAGTCCGCAGGAGAGAGTTGCCTCTTGGTGCGATTGGGCGGAAAGCGACTTGAAGGACGACGATCGATTGCTCCACCAGGCCCTCGAGAGCTTGGCCGGCGCGCGCGGCTCCTTCATGACGCTCGAACCGTTGCGGTTGGCATTTGCTGCGCCGAGTGGTTCCGAAGAGCCTTCGGCAAAGGCTTCGCTCGAGGCGCGGCGCTTCCCCGCCGATGCCCGCGAGCGTCTGCGGCCGTGGCAGGTGAGCAGTTTCAGCAGCCTGCAGCGCGGTATCGAGAACGAGGAGCCCGACTACGCCGATCCGCCGGCGGGGCTGGTCGATGAGCGCCCTGCGGGCGGGACTTTCAGCCTGGCACGCGGTGCGCGCATGGGACGCTGCTTGCACGAAATCCTCGAGTCCCTGGACTTCGACGCGGTTTCCTCCGAGCGCGCCGCCGAGTTGATCCGCAGGACCCTCGAGTGCTATGCGCTCGACCAGGCGAGCGCCCACTACGGACGTCTAGATCCTGTCGCGGTCGTTTCGAAGATGCTGTCGCAACTCGTCGAAACGACGCTGCCGCAGCAGAACTTCTGCTTGCGCGACGTTGAGAAATCGCGTTGGCTGAGCGAGTGGAGATTTCACGCATCGGTGGGAGACATCTCGAGCGACGAGCTTGGTCGCGCGTTCCAGCGTTGGTCGCGGGACCGCATCCGCGAGGTTTATGCCCCGCGGCTCGAGCGTCTCGGCCGCCGGCGTTTGCAAGGTTTCCTGACGGGTTTTGTCGACGCTCTGTTCGAGCACGAGGGCCGTTGGTACTTGATCGACTGGAAGTCGAACTACCTCGGCAGCCGCGCCTCGGACTACGACGACGATGCCGTATGGTCGGCGATGTGCCGGCACGACTACGTCCTTCAATACCATCTCTACGTTCTTGCTCTGCACCGCTACCTTGGAGCGCGGATGCCCGACTACGATTACCGCAAGAACTTTGGCGGTGTGTATTACGTGTTCCTGCGAGCGCCGGATCAGCCGTCGGCCTGGTACCGCGATCTGCCGCCGCGTGAACTGATCGAGGGTCTCGACGGCGCCGTAGGGGGGGTGTCGTGATCGACCAAGCGATCGTAGGCGCAAGCGTCGAGTTCAGCGCGCTTGACCGTTCACTCGCGAACCTGCTCGCAAGACGCGACGGCTCACCCTCGGCGGCGCTGGTGGGCGCGACGGCGGCGCTGCTCAGTTCGGAGCGCTCGCGTGGGCACGCCTGCGTGGATTTATCCCAGTGGCAGGGCCGCGATCTTGGCGATGCCGGTTGGCGCGGCGCGGCCGTCCGTTTGCCCGACGCCGGCCAATGGCAGCGAGCACTGTTGGAGTCTCCAGCGGCCGGCGACGGCTCCACGCCGACGCCGATCGTGGTCGAGGCGGGACGTTGTTATCTCTACCGTTATTGGAACGCCGAGCGTCGCGTCGCCGAACGGTTGCGTTTGCGAGCCGAGAACAAAACGTCGCCGCGCGTAAGCGACGATCTTCGGCGCGTTTTCGACTCGCTCTTCCCGGGCGCCGCCGCCGCGGCGCTCGACCGGCAAGCCCTGGCCGCCGCAATCGCTCTTGCGAGTAACCTGACGATCGTCAGCGGCGGTCCGGGGACCGGCAAGACGACGGTCGCCGCCCGCACCCTGTTGCTGATGCTCGCCGCCCAACCTGCGGCCCGCATTGCATTGGTCGCGCCGACGGGCAAAGCGGCCGCGCGGTTGGGAGAGTCCCTGGAGCGGGAACTGGCATCTCTGGACGCGTTTCCAGATCTGACCGTCTCGGTTCCGCGACGGGCGATGACGGTCCATCGGCTGCTCGGCCGGCGAACGCGCGGTCGCGCGTTCCGTTACGATACGTCTCGACCCCTTGCGGCCGACGTAGTTGTCGTCGACGAGGCCTCGATGCTCGATCTGCTACTTGCCGACGCCTTGCTCGATGCGCTTTTGCCCGGCGCGAAATTGATCCTGCTCGGTGATCGCTATCAGCTCGCCAGCGTCGAGACGGGCGTCGTTTTCAGTGACCTTTGTGCCGTCGCTGTTGAATCCGGCGCGACCGCCAATGCCGGCGCCGACACCGGGGACCCTGCTCGGTTGCCGCCGCGTGGCGCGGCCAGTGCCGCGCTCTATCACAAACTCTGCGGTGTCGAGCTGCCGTCGTCGGGCGAAGTCCATGCGCTGGCCGACGGATTCGTCGAGCTTACCGAAAATCACCGCTTTGCTGCCGGGTCGGGGATTGCGCGACTGGCGGAATGCATCCGCCGGGGCGACGCAGAAGCCGTGCTGTCGTTGCTCGACGATCCGGCGGCGTCCGACGTGTCGCGTCTGCGGCCGGACGTCCTGGCATCGCAGCTCGACGCTTGGTTGGGCGATTGGGTAGCCGCCTGCCTCCAAGCCGACGGCCCACTCGAGGCGCTCGAGCGGCTAGCCGAGCGGCGAATGCTCTGCGCCTTGCGGCGAGGACCCTGGGGGGTGGAAGCGATGAACCGTCTGATCGAACATCGCTATGATCTTACGGCCGTCGGAGAAGCATTTTACAGAGGCAAACCGCTGCTGGTTACGACCAACGACTACCGCCAAGGGCTTTTTAACGGAGACGTTGGTGTGGTGTGGACCGACCACGAGCGCGTCTCGGCGCATTTTGCCTCCGACGACGACGGCGAAGGCACACGCGGCGTCGTGCCGGCGCTGCTGCCGCCACATGAAACCGCCTGGGCGATGACGGTTCACAAGAGCCAAGGATCCGAATTCGACCGGGTCACGCTCGTCTTGCCGCGCGAGGACAGCCCGGTGTTGACGCGAGAGTTACTCTACACGGGCGTTACACGCGCGCGCAGTGAGGTGCTGTTGGTAGCGGACGAAGCAACCGTACGCTGCACCGTCGAGCGGGCGCACGGTCGAGCCTCCGGCTTGGCGCAGCGCCTGCTCGTTCCGGTCCGTTGACCTAGCCCTGCGCGGCAGCAAAACAAACAAGGATGAAGGGCGAACGAAGCTTCGACGCCGTCTTGTTCGATCTTGGCGGTGTTTTTACGGATTCTCCGTTTTCCGCAGCGCGCGGGTTGGGCCAGGAGCTAGGAGCCGAGCCGGCTCACGTGCTGGAAGTGGTCTTCGGTCCGTACCATCAAGACACCGATCATCCGTGGCACCGACTCGAACGCGGAGAGCTTTCTCTCGAAGCGGCACGCTCGGAGATCATCGAGTTGGGCGCGCGGGAGGGGATCGAGATCGATCCGTACGACGTGCTGATTCGCTTGAGCGGGGGAGGCGAGGCCAGGCAGCCGATGGTCGATTGCGTGCACGCCCTGAGAGCGGCGGGTTACCGCACGGCGATCGTAACGAACAACGCGCACGAATTCCGAGACGCCTGGAAGGCGATGCTGCCGTTCGAAGAGCTGTTCGACGTCATCGTCGATTCCTGTGAGATCGGTGTGCGCAAACCGGACCGCCGGATTTTCGAGCACGCGCTGGCGGTGGTCGGCGGCGTTGCCGCCGAGCGCGCCGTGTTTCTCGACGATTACGAAGCGAACGTCAGAGCCGCCCAGTCGCTGGGCATGTACGGTATCGTCGTCGGCGAGGATCCGGCGCCGGCGATCGGCGAACTGCGCGGGTTACTGTTGTGAGTTTTGTCGTAGACGCGAAAGGCCCGGGAAGGGTGGGTCGACCTGTCCAAGGTCGGCGCCGAGTTTGCTCAGTATGGTCGGTACGACGTCGATTACTTGCGCTGTAGAGGAGCCGTCCAGATCGTGGGCGCTCGAAGCGATCCAGGTTTCCACGTTCGTCGGAAAGTCATCGATGACGTGGCGGCGTCCGTGGAAGCCATGATCGGTCGTCACATAGATATCGGTATTCCGAGCAACCCCGAGATCCACCAGCGCCTGTCGCATTTCTCCCAATCGCGCGTCGATGTTCATGATCGCTTCGAGATAGCGGTCTCCACGGTCCCCGGCTTTATGCGCCATCTTGTCGGCGGTCTTGAAGTGGGCAAACAAGAAGAAGCGGCCACTCGATAGTTCTTGCAGTGCCGGGATGACGCGCTTGACGGTATTGCGGCCGGTGAATCCGTCGGGACCGGCCGGCTTGTTGTACACGTCGAATAGACCGGCACGTCGGGCCCAGCGTGTGACCCCCTGCGATACGTACTTCGGCATGGCGATATGCCCGATGCGGACGCTCGGGCCGATGAGCTGAGCGATCCTTTCGTAAATGCTCAAACCTGGTGGGAGTCGTCCTCCCGAGTTGCTCCTTACGCCGGTCTGCTCCGCGGTGTAGCCGGAGAGCATGGTTGCGTGCTGCGGGCGCGTCATCGTTTTGTGGCCGACAGTTTGGCTGTCGATCACTTGAAACGCGCACAGGGTCGGCATGCAGGATTGAACCTGTCCGCAAACCACCGGCATGCGAGGAGGCTGAGTTACGTTGGGGCACACTCGGGGAGACTCTCCGAGCGGCTGCCACTCGAGTAGTGTGTGCAGCCTGTCACGCCGCACGCCGTCCCAGGACACGAGAATGAGATTACGGCCGTTCTCCGCGGCCTCCGCTGTACTCTCTTCGCCGTTCGGGAAGACGCCGTTGCCCAATCCGCTTGCGACGAGTAAACATACTGCCACTGCTACGGCGATTCCCGCGGGAGCCGCGTAGCCGGCCAGTAGCCGGAAACGATTTGGACGATGCGTCATGCCCTCAGACTATAAGTCCGTGACCCCCATAGTTGTCAAGGCGACGAGTCCCCCCTATGGGGGGGCAGGCTGTTTTTGACTCTGGACAAATGGACTTCCTGCGATCTACGTTTAAAAGGCCCCGAGTTGCGAGCGTCGGCAGCCGCCGGCCGCGTGTCCTCGCAGGGCTGCCCCGAAACCTGGGAGGAGCAATGGTGACTGTTCGTCGAGCCGGTTGGGATCGCATTGGCGTCGCGCTAGCGGTTGCCTCGGCTATTTTCGTTGGATGCGCGCTGCTGGCCGAGCCAAGGGAGGCCGTCGCGTCTTCCCGCATCGTAAACGGCCTTACCACGCACGATTACCCCAGCACGGGAGCGCTTCTATTCAGTTCGGCAAGTGACGCCGGTTCGGCCGGCATGGTCTGCTCGGGGACCTTGATCGGATGCCAGACCTTCCTGACGGCAGCTCATTGCGTCGAGGACGACACCAACCCGGCTCACTATTTTATCTTCCTTCAGCACGCCGGCGTTTTTTCCGCGACCTCGGTTACCCCCCATCCGAGCTACACTCCCTCGGGCTTTCCCATCCACGACGTTGCCGTCATCAAACTCGCAGCGCCCGTAACGGGGATCTCTCCCACGGCGGTCAACCAAAGCGATCCCAGCTCGGCGATTCCGGCGGCAGGAACCATCGCGGGTTTCGGTCAGACGGACGGCAGCGCCGGCGATTACGGAATCAAGCGCTTTGGGTTGGTGCAGACCGCTAGTTGCCAACCTTCGAGCGGCGGAACCGATGCGGAACTCGTGTGCTGGGATTACGCGAGTCCGGTCGGTCCTGCCGGAACGGACTCGAATACCTGCAACGGCGACTCCGGCGGTCCGCTGTTCATGGACCTTGGCGCGGGCGAGGTGATCGCCGGTGTTACCTCGGGCGGAGTGCAGGCGACCTGCGGGCCGGGAGACCACAGCTACGACGCCAACGTGTACGCTTGGCGCAGTTTCATCCTGGCTCAACTCGGAAGCGACTCCACTGCGGCCTGCGGATCGATTCCGCCGGTGGGCGATTCGCAGACCAATACGGACGGGCAAGACGGTAGCCTCGGGCCAACGAACGGGAGCGACACGCTTTCCTTTGTCGTACCTGCCAACAGCAACGTCCTGCGTGTCGCGATGAACGCGGAAGACAACGGATCGCTCGACGCAAACCTCTATGTGCGCGCCGGCTCGCCGCCGACGACCTCGACGTTCGACTGCAAAGCGGACGGAACCGGACCGTACGGATCCTGTCAGTTCCCGTTTCCTGCCGGCGGCACCTGGTACGCCCTGGTCGACCGCGCAGCCGGTTCCGGAGCCTATCAACTGACGGAAACCGTGTTCGGCGGGGATCCCCCCGTCTGCGGTAACGGAATCGCCGAAATCGGCGAAGCGTGCGACGGTGCGGACGCCGCGGCCTGCCCCGGATTGTGTCTGGGGGATTGTTCCTGTCCTCCTCCGGTTTGCGGCAACCACGTGCTCGAGAACGGAGAGCAGTGCGACGGTAGCAGCGATGCCGCCTGTCCCGGGCAATGCCTGCCGCCGGGCGACCCTCTCGAGTGCCGCTGTCAGGGCTGCGGCAACGGAACCTGCGACGCCGGCGAGACCGCCGCGAACTGCGCGGTCGATTGCGGCTGCAGCGCCGCCGCCAGTTGCGGCGGCCAGGCGCCCGCCGGCTGTTACTGCGATTCCGACTGCTTGTCGTTCGGTGATTGTTGCTCGGACGTTTGCCTGGCTTGCCCGATCTGTGCGCCGGGTTGCGGTAACGATGTCGTGGAACCGGGCGAGCAGTGCGACGACGCCAACACCGCCGGCGGCGATTGCTGCTCGCCGAGTTGTCAGTTCGAAGCGGCCGGTACGATCTGCGACGACGGAAGCGCTTGCACCGGCTCGGAACAATGCGACGGCTCCGGCGGTTGTCAAGGGGCTGTGCAAGTCGTAACGGGTTGCTTCGTTGCGGCCAAGAGTAAGGTGCAGTTGTCCGACAAAACAGGCGCGACCAAGGACCGATTCAAGTGGAAGTGGAAGGGGGGAGATTTTTTCTCCCTCGCCGATCTCGGTACGCCCGATGCTCAGACCAACTACGAACTGTGCGTCTTCGATCGGTCCGCCGGCATTCTCTCTTTGGCAATGAGCCTCAAGATTCCCCCGAGTTTTGACTGGCAAGATCGGGGAGCGAAAGGCTGGCTGTACCGCGATCATGTCGGATTCGAAGACGGTGTTCGAAAAATCGTGCTCCGGCCGACGGATGCAAATCGACCGGTCGTGGAAGTCGTTGCCAAGAGCCCAGCGCTTCCGACGCCCGCTGCCGCCGGTGGCGGTCTGTTCTTCTCGATGGATCCGCTGCTTACCGTCCAAGTGGCCAACGACGCCGGCGCCTGTTGGACGGCCGATTACAGCGTCGCGCGAAGGAACCTTTCCGACCGCTTCATTGCCAAATCTCCTTAGCGGGTCGATTTCTAGCGGCGCCGTTCGCTATGCCGTTTCGATGATTCTCCGCTAGCCATCACAGCGCTGGCATTGCGCGGTTGTGCGCGCGTGCTCCAGGCTGCCTCCGTAATGCGGAAATCCCGGTCGGGCTTTCCCGAGGAGGCAGTTATGCAGTCGAACACGCTTTCTCGCCCTGGGGGCACAGATGAGAATCGCCGCGGACACTTGTCGCCTGTCCTAGTGGCGTTGCTGCTGCCGGTGCTGCTCGGCGGCGGCCCCTCGTTTGCCTACGCATCCCTGAGCCGTAGTCCGCAGCGAGCGGCCGGACGGTCGAGCAGCCTGGTGTGGGTGCCCGATGTGCGCGAGCGTCTCGAATTACTCGAGCGCCATGGGGACCGAGGCTTCGAGCGCGGCCAATCTGCCGAGCCGCCGGGCGAAGCGCCGTCGTTTGGCCTACCTCGGATTCCTACGCCGCGGTCCGAGGAGCGCGAGCGATGAGTCGTCGGTGCCGGTGCGTTCGAGCGCTGAGCCTCGGCGTCTTGCTCTGTTGCGGATTGACCGGTGCGGCGACCGCGGATGTTTCTTTTCCGACGCCGGGCGGAGCCGCGGGTTCGCAGACCGGAGACGGTGCCAGCGTGTTCCTGGGCGTCGCCGGCAATCCGGCGACTCAGCTCTTTAGCGGCGCCGCAACGACTTCGATTGGTATCGTGGTTCCTCCGGGCAGAGGAAAGGCGACACCTGGGGTTCGTCTGGTCTATTCGAGTTCCGCCGGACCGAGTCCTTACGGATGGGGCTGGAGCCTACCGCTTGCGCAGATTCACCGATCGACGAAAGACGGCGTGCCGCGATACGACGACGCGGACGTCTTTACCTTGGACACCGTCGAGGGAGCGGTCGACTTGCTGCCGATCGCCGGTACGCCGCGTTACCGGGCGAAGACCGAAAGCGCTTTCCTTCGTATCGGATTCGACCGCGAGGCCAATCGTTGGACTGTCGTCGACAAGAGTGGAACGCGTCTGGTTTTTGGCGGTCATCGGACGAACCGTACGGGGCCCGACCCGTCGCAGGTGACGGGCACTTACGCTTGGCTGATCGAGTATTCCGTCGACGCTCTCGGCAATCGCATCGATTATACCTACGTCGGCGATGGCAGGGGCGCCCGTGGCGCGGCGGTCCCGCTGCGAATCGATTACGGCGCGAATGAGTTTGCCGGCAGTCCCCATTTGTTTGGCGTGCGTTTCGCATGGAACAGTAGCAGCTATCCGGCGATTTCACCGATCAACTACGAGGCCGGCTTTGCGCGGCAGCGGGATCTGGTGCTCCAATCGATCGAAACCTTCGCCGGCGAACGCGTCGTTCGGCGCTACGCGATGAATCACGAGGTCGACCCACACTCCGGAGCGTTGCATCTGGTGGGCGTGAGCCTCGACGGTTTCGCGCGCAACGCTGCCGACGATGTCGCACTACCGAGCACCGTCTTTCGCTACGCACCTGCCGTGCAAGGTGGATGGCCATTGGGTAGCACCGCCGAACGAGAGCAGCTGGCGGAAGTGTTCGCCTCTCCCGGACCGTTTCGCGAGGTCGGTCGCTGGGTGCGCTTCGACACCTTCGACATCGACGGCGATGCGCTTGCCGATTATGTCGACGCAAGCGCCGCCACCGCCACCGTTCGTTCGGGCACGGGGAATGGGTTTGCGCCGCCGCGGCCTTGGAGCTGGCCCGACTTTCCCCGCTTCGTGCGGAAGGTCGACGACGACGGCGATCTGCTGGTCAACGTGTTCGACATCACCGGCGACGGCTTGCCCGATCTCGTCGACGGCCGCACTTCTCACTGCGGCACCAATACTTGGTGCGTCTACCGCAACACCGGAAGCGGATTCGAGCGTTCGGCAACGCCGTGGCCCGCTCCCGGAAGCCGCATTCGCGTTGCCGGTTCGGGCGGAGCCAGCGTTTTGGCCGATGTCGTGGATATCAACGGCGACGGCCGGCCGGATCGGATCGACGCGCAGTCCTACTCGGCGTCCTACCCCTACTGGCATGTCTATTTGAACACCGGCAACGGTTTTGCGGCTACGCCGCGGACGATTCCGGCACCTGCCCGCGCGATCAGCCGTTCGGCTAGCACCGCGTCGAGAAGCTATCTGCTTTCGGGGCTCTACGACATGAACGGTGATCGGCTCGTCGACTACGTCGTCGCCGACGTCGACGGTCTCGATCGTCCGTTGCCGAGTTCGGTGGACCATTGGGATGTCTACTGGAACGTCGGCGGTGCGCTGGCCGAGCAAGCGCTAGCTTGGACGACAGAACGCGAAGGCGGCTTTCCGCTGGACAACTTTCTCAACGAACACGCGAGCGACGGCAGCCACACGGATACGTCGATCGACCTCGTCGACGTGACCGGCGACGGACTCCCCGACCGCGTTCGTTATTGGACGCCGGGGTTCCTGTGGTGGTACGGCTTCGACCTGCCGGCCTGCCTGCCGAACGAGTGCCAAATGGAGGCTGCGGCGCTACCGCCCGAGTGCTGCTACCCGGTCTTGGTGAGCGTAAACACCGGAACATCCTTTGCCGAACCGGTCGGCTGGCCGGCTTGGCACGATTACCAGCTGCGGTCCTACTCGGACGCGCCGGCAGCGAGTTCCCGCGAGTTCGACTTGTTCGATTTCGACGGAGACGGCCTGATCGATCTGGTCGAACGGGAATCGGGCGTTTGGCGCGTGTTTCGGCACGCGGCGTCGCCGTTTGCTTTGGGGTCGCCGACGCCGGCTGCCGAGCGGGCGCGGCCGAATCTCCTAGTGGCAATGCTCAACGGTGTTGGCGGCGAGACGCATCTTTCCTATCGTCCCGCCGCATCCTACCCCGGCAATCGCCTGCCTTTCCCTTACTGGGTCGTCAGCGGGCGCGAGTTGGCCGACGGCATCGGGCTAGTTAGCGCAGGGTCGTTCGGATATCGCTATCGCGGCGGCTTCTACGATCCGGTCGAGAGGGAGTTCCGCGGGTTCGCGACCGTGCTCGAAGAAGACGCGCTGGGCCGTTTCACGGCAACGACGTTTCACCAGGACGCCCTGCGCAAGGGGCTGGTCGCTTCGACGCTCACGCTAGGCAAGCCGGACTGCGTGGCCGCCGATCCATTCGACACGAACGACCCCTGCAGCCCGTACCGGCGGACGCTGCTCGAAAGCGTCAACCAGTGGCCCGATAGAGAGCCCGTGCTTCTCGCGCAGCGCCGTTCGACGCCCTACCGAGACGGCTTGCCGGTTCCGTCGCTCTCGAAGACGTTGAGCTACGAGTACGACGAGCACGGGAATGTCGTACGGGAGACGGTCGCTTCGCCCAGCGCCGATACCGTGGTGACCGAAACCGACTACCTCGAATCCATCACCGACGACGCGCAGGGTTTGCCCGACCGTTATCTAGTCGGCCTCCCATCGCGCAGCGTCACCCGCGCCGCTTCGTCGGCTGACGAGATCCTCCGTGAAACAAAGTATCGTTACGATGGCGAAAGGCCGATCCGAGGAACGTTGCGAGAAGAACGGACATGCATCACGTGGGACGCTTCCGAATGCCGCCGTTGGTCGTCAACGACGTACGATTACGATGGTTACGGGAACGTCGTTCGCGTGCGCGGGCCGGGCCGCGCAACGACGCGCATGTCCTACGACGAGTTTCACTTGTACGCCTCGACCACGCGTACGTCCGCACGCGAGGCGATCGAGGTCGAACGCGATCTTGCCACCGGCAGCGTGCTCGTCGCGCGCAGGGGCGACGGGACCTTTACTGCCACCGAATACGATGGCCTCGCTCGTCCGCTGCGACGTTGGGGTAAGGGATTCGATGCGGAACATCCCGAAACGGTCTATTCCTACCGCGACGGTGTGCCGGGGGAGCGGCCAGGAACGATCCGCCGGGACGATTACGGTTCCGCTCCTGTGGTGACGTTTTTCGACGGCATGGGGCGCGGGTTGGCGCTCAAGAGTCTGGTGGAAACCGGCGCGGGAAGCCAAGCCGTGGTCGACAAGGTGAGTCTCTACGGAGTCGTCGGTCAATTGGTAGCGCAAAGCGGCTCGTTCGTTGCTCCGGAGGCGGATTTGGAAACCCTGCAGGCGTCGATCGGCGACGCCCCGGCATTGACCGACTATCTCTACGACAGGGATGGCCGATTGAGCGAGCTCCGTTTGGCCGACGGAAGTCGTGTCGTCAAAGACGGCTCGAAAGCGGGGGTGTCTGTTACGCTCTATCCGAACCTGGTTTCCGGGCGTCATCGTGGCAAGGCGATGATTGAGCTGACCGACGGTTTTGGGCGCACGCAGCAGGTTCTTATATGCGATGACGTGCCCACGTCCGGTCATCCGGATCGATGTCTGGCCGAGGCCCTCGAGACGCGCAGCGTCCGCTACGACGGTCTCGACCGTCCGCTCGAATGGACGACGATTTCTGCGACCGGAGAGATCTCTACGACGAGTGTTGAGTACGACGGCCTCGGCAACCGAGTCTGGTTATCGGACAGCGACCGGGGGGATTGGTCCTACGAGTACTCGGACACCGGCGCACCGACGGCGATCGCAGATCCGCGCGGCGTCCGCATTACGATGAAGTACGACAAGGGCGGCAGGCTACGCCGCCAGCGATCGAGCGTCTTTCGCGCGCGCTACGCCTACGAGCGTCGCGGGCCGGGTCTCGGAAAACTCCGGAAGATACGTTCGCGCGGAGAAGGTCCGAGTGCCACGAGCAAGTCCTTCGAGTACGACGACCACGGGCGCGTCGTCTCCGAGACAATGCGCATTCGCGCCAACGGGCCGACACGCACGGCGACCGTGCAGTACGGTTACGATGCCGCCGGGCGCCGCACGACGGTAACGTACCCGAGCGAGGTCGAGGGCGCGGCCACCGTTTTGACGACCAGCTATTCCACGTACGGACGAATTGCGTCCGTTGCCAGCGACGGTCCGCGCGGGCACCGAGAGGTGCTCAGCGAGACCGCACTCGACCGTCCG
>CAZJCO010000003.1:0-23672 GCA_964544375.1 uncultured Myxococcales bacterium | reverse complement strand
GAGCACTGCGTTCGGGACGCAGGAGCCGGAGGTTCAAATCCTCTCACCCCGACCATTCCTTACATTCCGGCAGTTCTGTCCACCCGAGGAACTGCCTCTCGGACCGGCGGCGCGGAGCCGCGAAACCATGGGTTACCGGAGCAACCTCGGCTGCTTGTGGCTGCTGCTACTGATCATGTTGATCGGCGGCACGCCGCTGATGATCGGCGTTCTGCGCCTGTTCGCGGCCTTCGCGCTGTTCGCCCTGGCCGCCGGAGCCGCGCTCAGTTGGTGGATTCGCCGACACGCCGTTCTCCAATATCGCAGCGCGCGGGGCGTCCGCAGCACGCGTTTCGTCGAACTGCTGGTCGCATTGCTGGTCAAGCTCGCGGAGATCGACGGCGAACTCGACCGACGTGAGGTCACCGCGATTCGGCGGTTTTTCGAGCAACGCCTCGGTTACCGCCAGGAGCAGCTTCTCTGGATTCGCGATTTGATCAAGGAAAGCCGGCGTTCTTCCCAAACCGTGGATTCGATTTGCCAACAACTCTCGGCTGCCTACGGATTGCAGGAACGGCTGATCGTCCTTCAGGTGCTGGTCCGCGTCGCCGAAGCCGACGGCGCGGTAACCCCGCGGGAGGCCGAGTTCATCCGGCAGGCCGCGCGTTTGCTTGGGCTCGCGCCCTTCGTCGGAGGATTCGGTTTCGAGCAAGCCGGCGAACCTGCCGGGGCGGGCGTCGACCGCCGCGTCGATGAAGCGCTCGCGGCGTTGGGGTTGCGTCGCGGCGCCTCACGAGAGCAGATCAAACAAGCCTGGCGCCGCCTATCGATGGAAAACCACCCGGACCGCGTGACCCATCTCGGGCAGGAGTTTCGCGAGCTCGCCGAGGAGAGGATGCGCGTGATCAACGCCGCCTACGACGTACTCAAGCAGGCCGGGATGGCCTCGTGACCCTTGCCCGCGAAATAGGCAGTGCCCGAGAAGGCGGCAGATTCCGCCGGGCTCGGTTTGCGAACCTGCGGATTTTCAGGCTTGGTACCTGGCATTGGCTTTGCATTAGCAAGTGAGCGGAAGCGCCGGTTCCGGGTGTTCGCGTTCGAGCGACGAGCATCGCCACGGCCGAAACACCGCCGGCATTCAGGAGAACAACGATGAAGAAAGTAGAAGCCATCATCAAACCGTTCAAACTCGATGAGGTAAAAGAAGCCCTCGGTTCTGTCGGGGTTCAGGGAATCACCGTAACCGAGGTAAAGGGCTTTGGCAGGCAGCGCGGCCACACCGAGCTCTACCGCGGTGCGGAATACGTCGTCGATTTTCTGCCCAAAGTAAAGCTGGAAATCATCGTCAAAGACGATCAAGTCGAAGACGTCGTCGACGCCGTGGCGACGGCAGCCAAGACTGGCCGCATCGGAGATGGGAAGATCTTCGTCACCACCGTCGATGAGGTGGTGCGAATCCGTACCGGAGAAAAGGGCGAGTCGGCGCTTTAGGAATGCGCCGCGCGGGCTCGCTCACGCGGCATTATCTGCGACGAGACACTGGAGGACCGAACAAGATGACAGCGAAAGAAGTTCTAGAGTTCGCCGAAAAGAACGGCGTGCAAATGGTCGACTTCAAGTTCTGCGACATGCCGGGCACCTGGCAGCATTTCACCACACCGGTAAGCGAACTCGAAGAGGCCTTATTCGAAGAGGGATTGGGTTTTGACGGCTCGTCGATTCGCGGCTGGCAGGCAATCAACGAATCCGACATGTTGGTCGTGCCCGATCCGACCACTGCCGTGATCGATCCATTCTACGAAGCACCGACGCTCTCGTTGATCTGCGACATACGCGAACCCCTCACCCTGGAGAGTTACTCGCGAGACCCACGAGGAATCGCGAAAAAGGCGATCAACTTCCTGCGCTCGACGGGAATCGGCGACAATGCGGTCTTCGGCCCCGAGCCCGAGTTCTTCATCCTCGACAGCGTCCGCTTCGATCAGCAGGAGAACCAGGCGTTCTACGAAGTCGACTCCGTCGAAGGCTGGTGGAACACCGGCGACGATGGCCTGCAAAATCTCGGGCACAAGCCGCGTTACAAAGAAGGCTACTTCCCGGTACCGCCGCAGGACAGCCTGCACGACATCCGCACCGAGATGGTGCGAACGATGGAACAGGTCGGCATTCGCGTCGAGAAGCAGCACCACGAGGTAGCAACCGCCGGCCAAGCCGAGATCGACTTGTTCCGCCTGTCGCTGGTCGACATGGCGGATGCGCTCATGTGGTACAAGTACATCGTCAAAAACGTCGCACGCCGCAACGGCAAAACCGCGACCTTCATGCCAAAACCGGTGTTCGGCGACAACGGTTCGGGAATGCACACGCATCAGTCGATCTGGAGGGGCGAGAAGCCGACGTTCGCAGGCGACGAGTACGGCGGCATGTCGGAAACGGCGATGCACTACATCGGGGGAATTCTCGCTCACTCCTCGTCGATCTGCGCTTTTTCCAACCCAACGACCAACTCCTACCGCCGCCTGGTCCCCGGCTTCGAAGCACCGGTCAATTTGGCGTACTCGCGCCGCAACCGCTCGGCCGCGATCCGCATCCCAATGTATTCGGACTCTCCCAAGGCCAAGCGCATCGAAGTCCGATTCCCGGATCCGACGGCGAACGGCTACCTGGCCTTTTCGGCAATGCTGATGGCCGGCCTCGACGGCATCGAGCGCAAGCTCGATCCCGGACAGCCGCTGGACAAGGACATCTACTCCTTGAGCCGAGCCGAGCTGGCCGAAGTGCCCAATGTTCCGGTTTCTCTCGAAGACGCTCTCGAAGCCCTTCGAAACGACCACGACTTTCTTCTCAAAGGCGACGTGTTCACACCGGACGTGGTCGAAACCTGGATCGGCTACAAGCTCGAGCGCGAAGTGAGTCAGTTGCGCTTGCGCCCGCATCCTTGGGAGTTCGCGCTGTACTACGATGCCTGAGTTCGAGGCGTTGGGTCAAGGCTGCCGCCTGCCAAACAAAGAAGGCCCGTCCCGAAAGGGGCGGGCCTTCTTTCGCTTTACTGCTCGCGCACAGGCCTAGTTGAGGATCACGACTTCGACGCGACGATTCCGCGCACGGCCGGTGGGATTATCGCTGCCGTCGGGATTTGTGTTGGGAGCGACCGGATAGGCCTTGCCGTAGCCCTTGGTCTGCATCAACCCCTCCGGTACGCCCTCGGAGGCCAGCGCCATCGCAACGCGTGCCGCTCGGCGTTCGCTGAGGCTTTGGTTGTAACTGACGGCACCAATCGAATCGGTGTGGCCCTCCACCGTAATCCGCCGTCCGCGCGCTTGGTTGACGAGGACGTCGGCAATATCCCGGATGCGCCCGCGCGCCTCGCGTGTCAGCTCTGAGCTGCCGAACTCGAACAGGACATCCGGCAACGTGACCACAACCCCACGGTCGGTGCTACGGGCGTCCAAATTCCGCTCGCGAAGTTCGGCGATCAAGCGGCGATTCTCGGCCATTTGCGCTTCCTGCTGGCCGAGCCGGCGGTCCAGGTCGCGCTGGCGCTGATCTTGCGCCTCGACCTGATCGCCCAAAAGGCCGCCGGCCAAGCCGCCGAGGGCTCCGCCGATCACCGCGCCTTCGGCCGCGTCTCCTCGCGTGCTACCGATGATCGCGCCGGTGCCGGCACCGATTGCTGCACCCGTAGCCGCACCTTTCTCGCGTTTCGTGAGCGGTCCCGAGGCGCAGCCGATCAACGCGAGCGAGAGAATCGCCGCGATCGACGCGACCAGCCGGCGACGGATTCTTCCCCGTGCCTCACGCATGTTCAGTAGCCTCCCTGTAAGCGCTCGATTTCCTCACGCTGCCGCCGAAGCTCCTCGTCCTGCTCCTGCACACGCTGTTCGAGGGCGTCGCCGCCCTGCTCTTGAGCTTGCACTTGGTCGCCAGCAACACCGCCGGCCAAGCCGCCAAGGGCTCCACCGATCAGCGCACCCTCGAGCGCATCCCCACGCATACTGCCGATGATGGCGCCGCTACCCGCACCGATCGCGGCACCGGTTGCCGCGCCTTTCTCGCGTTTGTTCATCGGACCGGACGCGCAGGCGGCGACCAGCAGCGCCATGCCAGCGGCCAGCGCTAAAACCTTGTATGATTTTCTCATTCGAAAGCCTCCTTGTCGTCCGGCCCCATCCTAGCCACGCCGGCGGTCGGGCGTCAACGCAGGGCTGTATCAATTGGACGCAGGGCCGTCGTTTTCCTTCGAACCGCCGCCGAAGAGGGATGCCAGCACCAGCGCCACGACGCCCAGGGTAATACAGCTGTCGGCCACGTTAAACGCCGGCCAATGCCAGGACCCGAGATAAGCGTCTACAAAATCAACCACTTGTCCATACGCCAGCCGGTCGTAAAGGTTTCCCAGGGCTCCACCGATGACGCCCACGGTAGCCGCGCGTTGCCAGCGCTGTTCGCGCGGAAGTCCAAGCAGCATCCAGCCGAGGGCGAGCGCTGCCACCAGCGCGACGACGACCAGGAACGCGTCGCGCCAGAAACTGTCAACGGCGGAGAGAAAACCGAACGCGGCACCCGGATTGCGCACGTGGGTAATCGAAAGAAAACCCGGAATCACGCTGATCGAAGCGCCCTCGATCAGTCGGTTCACAATCAACCACTTCGTCAGGCGATCGAGCCCCGCAACCAGCAGGATCCAAACGACGGCCGCGCGATTACTCACAAAGCGGCCGTAACGACGGCATGACAGCGGTCGCAGAGCTGTTCGTGATCATCGTGGCTACCGACCGAAGGCGACCACATCCAGCATCGATCGCACTTCGCTCCCTGCGCTGCGGTTACTTCGACCGTTGGCTCAACGACCTCTGCCACCGAGATCTCGAGCTGCGATACGATACAAATCGTCGCGAACTGATCGATGCCCACACGCTCGAGCAGCCCGGCGTCCTCTTGCGACAACGTCACGTGCACGTGAGCGTCGAGCGAATGGCCAATGCGGCCCTCCTTGCGCTCGCTTTCGAGCGCCCGCGTCACCGCTGCCCGCAGTTCCCATATCTGCTGCCACCTCGCACTCAGATCCTCGTCTTGCCACTCGATCTCGGCGACGGGGAACTCGTTCAAAAAGACACTCTCAGCCGGCGCGCCGCGAGGAATCGCGAGCCAGATTTCCTCCGCCGTAAAGGATAGAATCGGCGCGATGACGCGTGTCAGCGAAGACAGCACGTCGTACATCACGGTCTGGGCGGCGCGCCGCCCGCTGGATTCCTTGCCGTCGCAGTAGAGACGATCCTTGACGATGTCGAAGTAAAGAGAACTCAAGTCCACGCTGCAGAAGTTATTGAGCGCATGGTAGACCGCATGAAACTCGAACTGTTCGTATGCGCTGCCGCATCGCTGTAAGAACTCACCCAATCGCGATAGCGCCCAGCGATCGAGTTCGTTCATTTCGGCCGGCGGCACACGGTCACGCGCCGGATCGAAATCGGAGAGGTTGCCGAGCATGTTGCGCGCGGTGTTGCGTACGCGACGGTAGGAATCGGCAAGACGACGCAGGATTTCCTCCGAGATCCGAACGTCGTCCCGGTAGTCTTCCGCTGCAACCCACAGCCGTAGGATATCCGCTCCGTAGCGCTCGATCACTTCCTGAGGCGCGACCACGTTCCCCATCGATTTCGACATCTTGCGGCCCTCACCGTCGAGTACGAAACCATGGGTCAGCACCGAGCGGTAGGGCGCGCGTCCGCGCGTCGCGACCGCCGTCAGCAAGGCCGAGTGAAACCAGCCACGATGCTGGTCGCTCCCCTCCAAGTAGAGATCGGCGACCGTCTCCTCGCCGTGGTCGCGCTCGACGACGGCGGCAAAGCTGATGCCGGAATCGAACCACACGTCGAGAATGTCGCGCTCTCGTTCGAACTCCGTGGCACCGCAGTCCTGGCAGGCCAGGTCCGTCGGGATCCATTCGTCGTCGTCGCGGAACCAGGCGTCGGAGCCGTTGCGCTCGAACAGTTCGGCCGCACGCTCGGCCAGTTCGACCGAGGTCGTCGAAGCCGAACATGTGCGGCATCGCAGTGCGATCACCGGCACGCCCCAGGCGCGCTGGCGCGACAGGCACCAATCCGGCCGGTTCTCGATCATGCCGTGAATGCGCTCACGGCCCCAGCTCGGGATCCAGCGGACCTCGTCTATCTCCGCTAGACAGCCCGCGCGCAGGTCACCGTGATCGAGAGCGAGGAACCATTGGTCGGTGGCACGAAAGATGATCGGATTCTTGCAACGCCAGCAATGGGGATAGCTGTGCTCGAGATCTTCGCTCGCGAGCAGGGCGCCGCGGTCGCCGAGCAGGCGTACGATGTCGGCGTCCGCGTCGAATACGAAGCGCCCGGCGAAGCGCTGTACCTCCGAAGTAAAACGACCGTCGGCATCGACCGGCGCGTAGGGCTCGAGCTCGTAGCGACAACCGACGACATAGTCTTCGTCGCCGTGTCCGGGAGCCGTATGAACGCAGCCCGTGCCGGCTTCGAGCGTCACGTGATCGCCAAGAATGACGAGCGAATCTCGATCGATCCACGGATGCCGCGCGCGCAGGCCTTCGAGTTGGTCGCCGCGGAAGGTGGCGACCGTCTCACCGAGGGATAAACGTTGACGCAGTCCTTCGACCAGTGCTTCGGCGAGCAGCAGCGAACGCTCGCCCTGGCGGACCAGCGCGTACACGTAGCCGGGATGCAGCGCGATCGCCAAATTGGCGGGCAAGGTCCAAGGGGTCGTCGTCCAAATTGCGATGGCGGGACGCAGCGCCGCGTACTCCGCGAGCACCCCCTGTTCGCCCTCGACGTCGAAAGCCACGTACACCGACGTCGAAGCATGGTCCGCGTACTCGACTTCCGCTTCGGCCAGCGCCGTCCGGCATGAGGCACACCAGTAGACGGGCTTGCGGCCACGATACAAGGCGCCGGACTCGATGATCTTCGCCAGCTCTCGCGCTTCTTGCGCCTCGTAGGCGAAGTCGGTTGTCTTGTAAGGATGGGCCCAGTCTCCGATCACTCCGAGACGACGGAACTCCTGCCGTTGCACCTCGACGAAGCGGTCCGCGTATTCTCGGCAGTGTGCACGGAACGAGACGATATCGGCGCTCTCTCGACCGCCGCTGCCGAGACTCTTTTCGACTTCCAGTTCGATCGGAAGTCCGTGGCAGTCCCATCCCGGACGGTAGGGCGTGCGGTAGCCCGACAGGTGCTTGAACTTGAGAACGATATCCTTGAGCACTTTGTTCAAGGCGTGGCCGATATGAATGTTGCCGTTGGCGTACGGCGGTCCGTCGTGCAGAAGGTAGAGCTCGGCACCGGCTCGCTCGTCGAGCATGCGTTGATAGAGATCACCGGTTTCCCAACGCTCGAGCGTCTGAGGTTCTCGCTCTGGCAGGCGCGCGCGCATCGGGAAGTCGGTGCGTGGAAGATTCAGAGTGCTTTTGTAGTTCATGACGAGAAAGGCGCCGTGGCGGTCATAGCAACCACCCGGACGGCTCGCAACCGCGGACTCCTTTCGTTATTCTCGCGGCATGGCAAAACGACTGCGCGTAACCTTCGATCGGCCCCTCGGTGCCCAGCGCGTGGAGGAACACGGCCAGGCGAAACCTTGCGCCATGGGTGTCGGCTGGGTCAACCCGGATACGCGGCAAACCTTGGCCAAGCTCGACATCCCGCGTACCGATCCGACGGGCAAGCCGCTAGAAAACAAAGACGACTGACGCCGCTCAGCTCCGATCGCGTGCGATTCGCTGGTGCCGGAACCGCCGCGGCCGCACGTCGTCTCCCCAAGCGAAGGCGGCTTGCCGACGGAGCCCCATGAAATAGCAGCAGCCATCACTGTCGAGATCGTTGTTGAAGGTCCGCTGAACTCCATCTTCGAACAGCACGCGGACGAGGCAGGTTCCTCCCTCCACGGTCGACGTCATTTCCTCGACGACCGCACCCATCCCCCACTCTTCGCGGTCGTTGTGGTACACTTGGTCGCCCAGGCGAAGATAAAGCCGAACATAGCGCACGATTCTACGGTACCTCGACGGGCCGGCGGGTGCCACAAAAAGTCAGAATTCCGTCCCGCCGGAGGGGGCAACCTCGATTCGGGAGCCTTCGACAAGCACCGGCACGATCCGCCTCCCTCCGGTGAGCTTGAGCAGCTCGGGGATCAGTTCCGGCCGCCGGTCGACGTCGAGCCGTACGGTCTCCACACCGCGGCGCCGCAGATCTTCGCTGAGCGTCCGGCAAAAAGGACAATCCGACCTGCCGTAGAGCGTCGCCTTCATCGGCCGTCTTCGCTCGCCTCGCTCTTCGGCGCGAGCTTGCGTACCGAGCTTGCGAGCACGTCGATTTCCTCACCGGAAGGCGATCGTATAGTGACGATGTCGCTGTAGACATTCATTGCCGGCCGCCTGCGCACACGAACGACGCAAAAACGCCCGGCTTCCCCCTGGTGGACGACTTCGTCGCCCGGAGACAAACGATCCTCGGTCATCAGGCTCCTCGCTTGCCGCGATCGCGATGTCGCCGGCGGGCTCAGCCCAAAAAGATCGACGTGCGGCGGCCGAGTTGCCGCCTGAGCAGAATTTGTACGGTCCGGCGCAGACGGTCCGCCATCGCCTCGAAATCACCCTGGGCGGTACCTCGAAACCGACTTTCGCGGTACAAGCAAATGCGGTTTCCGAAGACAATGGTCCACTTGGTGGGTAGTGGAATCAAGCCGAGCGGCCCAAGCAACGGGAAGAAGGGCGTAATCGGCAAATACGGCGCTCCCAAAGCCTTGCCGATCTGCCCGCTGCGACCAATCATCGGGTAGATCTCCTCCGCGCCAACCACCGCAAAGGGGACGACCGGCGCGCGGTGGCGAATGCTGAGCCGCGCTGCCGAGGTCGAAAATCGGCCGACGTGATAACGGTCATCGTAAAGCTTCGAGACGCCTCCAACCCCTTCGGGAAAGATGATCGGCAGTTCTCCGCGCGATAGAAGTTCGTCGGCGACGGCATAACGCGCAGGCACACCGCCGAGTTTCCGGAACACCTCGCGCACCGGTGCGAATCCTTCGACGAAACGGTCGTAAAGCGGACGCGCGATGCGTCCAGGGCCGGCATCGCTCGACAGCGCATAAGCAATCATCGTGGCATCGAACGGTAGCCCACCCGAATGGTTGCCGACCAGAATCGCCGGACCCGTACGCGGCACGCGCTCGAGTCCGACAACATCGACACGCCAGTAGGATTCGAAAAGAAAACGGAAAAACGCTTCTGAGCGCTGGCGGAAATTCAAATCGAGACCGTAGTCTTCGTTCGCACCTTCGAGGACGGCCTCTTCTCGGCGCGGTTCGGTATCGCGACGTGGAAGCGGTTGGACAATCGTTGCCGGATTCTTGAGTCGACGCGTACGCAATCGACGAATCGCGATCGCCGCTTGCTTGATGTCTCGACTGGCTGTCGGCGCGCCCTGCCTCATCCAACGAGCACGCTAGCAAACAGCCCGACGTCGCTCAACCGGTTTCGGCCCCGCCGGTATCAATAATCGTCAGTTCGACGCGGTGCGGCTCACGACGCGCTGCGGCCAGAGCACGTATCCCTTCAACGACGATACCGATGGCAAGCGCAAGCAGGACCGCACCAAGCGAAAACAGCAGCCATTGTTGCGCCGCCCAAAACTGCGACAGATTCTGCAGCATGGCGAGGACGGTCGTTACCATCATCGCGCCGGCGGGCACCCCGGTAACCCAGAAATTTCGATTTCGCTGATACAAGTAGATCGTCGCCACCAGCAGCGTGAGGCTGGCCAACAACTGGTTCGTCGTCCCGAACAGGCCCCAAAGTGCCAGACCCACGGGCCTGCCGTCGATTCGATAGAAGGCGAAGAAGCCGATGACGACGACGGCCAACAGCGAGGTAAGATAGCGGTTCTCGCGCTGGACGCCGGCGCTGGCGGCCATCTCACTGATGTTGTAGCGCAGCAAACGGGTCGCCGAATCGAGCGTCGTCAGAGCGAACGAGACCACGACCACCGCGATGAACGCCGTAGCGAGATTCTGCGGAATCCCGAGGGCGCTGACGAAACGGGCGCTGCCTTCTACAAAAACGCTGATTTTACCGCCGAGCGTGTTGGCCGCTCCCCAGCTCGCGTAGTGCTGGCTCCAGCTCTCGGGGGAATGGAAGCCCGCCGTGCAGGCGAGCACGGCCATCAAACCGAGCAACGACTCGCCGACCATGCCGCCATAGCCGATCATGCGAGCATCGCTCTCCCTCGCGAGTTGCTTGGCCGTCGTCCCCGATGAAACCAAACCGTGGAAACCCGATACGGCCCCACAGGCGATGACGACGAAGACGAACGGGAAGATCGGCGGAGCGCCGGGCGGCGAAACGATGACCGCCGGCGAAACAAACTCCGGCCGAAGCACGGCAAAGCCGCCGTACATGACCGCAATTCCTAGGTAAAGCAGAAGCGAATTGATGAAATCCCGCGGCTGCAACAGCAGCCAGACCGGTAGAACCGAAGCAAGAAAACTGTAGCCGAGTAGTAGACAGCCCCACCCGTCCCGGCTGTTCCATTGAATCGACAGGCGTTCGATCGTGGCCGCCGCGGCAACCACCAACAGGGTAAGAACAAAGCCGACCGCCGCCGCCCGCCCCGCACTGACGCCGTGACGGTAGACCAGCACGCCGACGACCACGGCAATCCCCATCAACACGAACGACGGGACAATCGCTTGCGGGTAGTAGGCTGGTGTGAAAAGCGTGGAAATAACCGAAACGAAGACGCCCATCGCCAGCGCGATGCCGAAGAAGATGATGGCGTGAAACATCGTCTTGGCCCGAGCACTGACGATGCCTTCGGTAATCGTTCCAACCGACAGTCCCCGCGCCCGGATCGACATGACAAGTGCGGCGAAGTCGTGGACGCAGCCGACCAAGAGCGCGCCGACGACAACCCACAGCATCCCCGGAAGCCAACCCCAAATGACCGCGATCGCCGGACCGAGCATCGGAGAAAGCCCGGTAATCGAGGCGTAGTGGTGGCCGAAGAGGACGTAGCGATTCGTCGGAGAGTAGTCGATGTCGTCCCGCAGCGCGTGTGCCGGAGTGACGCGGTCATCGCTCAGCGCAAAGACCCGATGCGAAAGATAGGCGGCGTAGTAACGGTAGAAGACCCAGTAGAGAAGCAGACACACCGCAGTCGCCGCTAGCGCCATGCGATTACTCCGATTTTGACGCCCGGTGCGTGCGCGATCGACGGCGGTGGCGCGGCTTCTTGGCCGCGGTTTCTGCGGACTCGGCGGTCCGCTTTGATTCTCCCTGCGACCGTCGGCGCGAGGAAGCACTACTGCCAGCGCTCCGTTTCTTGCGCTCTCGCGGGCGCCGGCGCGGTTTGACCAAGAGAGCTTCGTCCGGGAGGTCGGAGGGAATGCGGAACCCGATGAACGCTTCGATCGCGTCGAGCGAATAGACGTAACGCTCGCAGGCTAGCGACAGCGCCTTACCGGACGCCCCCGCCCGCGCGGTACGGCCGATGCGGTGTACGTAGTCCTCGGGGTCTTGCGGCAGGTCGTAATTGAACACATGGCTTACGGCTTCGATGTGAAGTCCGCGCGAAGCAACATCGGTCGCTACCAGAATGTCGATCGCGCCTTCTTTGAACTGCCGCAGCAGACGCAAGCGTTTGCGCTGATCAATATCACCGGCCAACGCGCCCGCCGACAGTCCCTGGGCTTCCAGCATATCGGCCAAGAACGCGGCCCCGCGACGCGTGTTGACAAACACCAGCGCCCGCGAAGGTTCTTCTTTTTCGATCAGTCCGAGGAGCAGCGGCAGCTTCTCTTCTTGGCCGACGTGGTAGACGATCTGGGTAATGTTGTCCGCCGTAACCTGCTGCTCCGACACGGCCACGCGCTCGGCCCGGTTCATGTGCTCGTATGCTAGCTCGAGGACGCGCTGGGACAGCGTGGCCGAATAGAGAAACGATTGCCGTTCGGCCGGACTCGGCAGGCGCCGAGCGATAAAACGAATGTCGTCGATGAACCCCATGTCGAACATTCGGTCGGCTTCGTCGATGACGAGAATTTGGCTCTTATCGAGGCGGTAGGCCTTTTGGCGAAAGTAGTCGATCAACCGGCCGGGCGTCCCGATCAATATGTCGACGCCTTCGATGAGCTTGTCCAGCTGCTTCTTGTAGTCTACGCCGCCGTAGACCGCATGAATACGAAAGCCGCAATGGCGACCAAGCAGTTCCGCTTCTTCCCGGATCTGAACCACCAACTCTCGCGTCGGCGCAATCATCAGAGCCCGCGGGGAGCGCCCTCGCCGTCGTCCCCGCGGCGGATTCTTGAGCAGCCGGGTATATGTCGCGATGAGATACGCCGCCGTCTTGCCGGTTCCGGTTTGCGCTTGACCGGCGACATCGTGGCCGGCGAGCGCGCGTGGCAGGGTGGCCGCTTGAATCGGCGTGCACTCGACAAACCCCGCATCCGCGATACCGCGGCGTACTTCGTCCGGAAGATCCAACCGGTCGAAAGAAATCTTCTTCTCGTCTTGGGTCACTCAGATGCTCCGATTTCTTTGACCACGACTCCGGCATCGGGCTGTTTTAGGCCTTGCTTGAGCAGGGCGAGAAAGTCCACCGGACCGATGAAGCCGACGTTACGCCTCCATTCCTTGCCGTCTCGCCCGTAAAAAATTGTCGTCGGCGCACCGAGAACCCCGAAGGTCTGGAGAATTTTGTTTGTCGCACGATCCGTCGTGGTCATATCCACCGTAAAAAAACGCATCCCGCGTCCGGCGCGGACGACTTTCGGATCGCGGAAGGTTCGCTCTTCCATCTCACGACAGGGCATACACCAGTCCGCACGAAATTCGACGACGAAGGGAACGTTGTCGACGCGCGCCTGCTCGAACGCGGGGGTCGACAACGGTTCGAACGGCAAGACTCCCTCGTCTCCCGTAGCGGACAGGTAGACGAGCACGAGCGCCATCAGGGCGAGAATAGCGCCGCCGCGCCGCACGTGCAGAAAGCCGCGCAGCCTGCGCCCCGCGGAATCGAGAAATCCCAGGTAGATCACGGCCAAGGTGAGGAAAGAAGGCATCAGAAAACGCGAAACCATTTTCGGCAACACCGGGTCGATGAAGTAGATCGCCATCGCCAGCAGCACGCAACCGAACAGGTGTTCGGTCCACTGAAGCCAGTCCCCCGAACGCGGAAGGGCGGCGATCGAACCGGCGGCGACGGCCAACGCCACGTAGGGGATGCCGAGGCCCAGGGCAAGCAGGAAGAACAGCGTAAAACCGAGCAGAGCATCTCCCCGACTGCCGACAAAGACCAACAGGCCGACGACGACCGGACCAACGCAAGGCGCTGCGACCAAGCCCATGGTCATGCCCATCAAGGCGGCGCCGAGCGACCCGCTCGCTGCCCCCGCGATGCGCGCATCGAGTCCACCGGGCACCTGAATTTGGTAAAGTCCGAAAGAAGACAGCGCCAGGGCGACCATGACCGACGCGATCGCGATCAACACCACCGGGTGCGTCAACGCCTTACCGAACAATCCGCCGGAAAGCGCCGCCGAGACGCCGAGAGCGGAAAAGGTGAGCGCGATACCCAAGGTGTAACAAATGGCGAGCCACAACTTGCGCCCGCGCCGATCGCCCGCTTGTCGGCCAAAGTACGCAATCGTGACGGACACCAGAGGGTAGACACACGGCGTAAGGTTGAGCGCAAGACCCAGTAGCAGCATGCCGGGAATCACTACCCACATGCCGCCGGCCACGATTCGCGCGATGGATTCGGCGGCTTCCTCGTTGAAGCCGGCGCGTTCGACCGTCTTCGTCTCCAACACCGACACGCGCAAATCGAGCGGTATGCGCAGCAGTGTCGGGCGCAAGCAAAGCGTGTCGTTACAAGCTTGATAACGCAGCAGCGCGACACAGATGCGGTCGTCGCGAATCCTCCGGTCGTAGAGGATCTGCGCTTCGATGCGTACGTCGCCTTCGTACAGTTTCAGCAGCTTGCTGCCGCCGAGCTTGAGCCGCTTCACCACCGGCTCGGGATAGTCCACCCCAAGCACCGACAAACCGTCGCGCAGCTCGAACTCGACCGTCGTCGGAATCAGAAAATCCTGCCCCGGCTCGTTGCTGTTGATGTGCCAGCCCTCGGCGATTTTCAGATCGACGGCTACGGTCGCCTTTTCGCCAACGTGGATATTCTCCGGCGCGACACGGGCGATCGCCGTTACCGGCCCGTCGGCGGCGAGTGCCCGGCAGGCGCCGTGTCCTAAGAGAACGATGGCAAGGGTCAAGACGGCCCGAGGATACAAGTGCTTCCTGGCTCGGGTAGTTTGCACTCAAATCAACCTATCCCACAGTCGGCGGATTTGCGAGTCTGGCGGACCGGCGTTAAAGAGTGGCGTCCGTGGGAGGCTTCTACCGATGTCGCAACGAACCCGTACCATCTCTCGATTGTCCGTTCATCTCGCGCTTCCCCTGGCAATCGCGGCTTGGAGTCTGGCCGCCGTCCCGAATGCAAACGCCGGGCTTTCTTCGGCCGGACCCGTTTTGACCGTCGGCTTCGCCTCGAAGAATGGAACCGATCTGGTCTTGCCAGCAGTCGGCTGGCGCCTGCGCAGCGGCCTGGGGCAAGGCGCCGAGGATCTGTTTTCTCGCATGGGGATGACGCCTTCGCTGGTTCTCGAACCCTCCCTGGCGGCGATCACCGGCGACGCCGATTCTATCGAGGCACAGCTCCTTCCTCTGCTCCACTTGACTGCAAATAACCGTAGTGAAGAACAGTGGAGCGTTTACGCCGAACTCGGCATCGGACTCTCGTATACTGCGGTGCATGGTTTACGTTTGGGTTCGGAACTTCTTTTCAGCGACGTCGGCGGCATCGGCATCACCCTGCCTAGCTGGAATACGCACCGGTTCGGCCTGGGTTACCGCTTTCGGCACCAATCGCACGCCGGATTCTGGGCCAAGACCAACTCGGGCCTGAACACGCATTTCCTTGTTTTGACCGTCGAGTAGCGTTCCCTGCCTAGCGTCCGCGTCAAAGAGGCACGGTTTCGATCAACTCGAGCCCGTAGCCGGCGAGGTTGGGAAGACGCGGCGTCGAATTCGTCAGCAGACGAATCTTACGCACCCCCAAGTCGCGCAAAATTTGGGCGCCAATCCCGTAATCCTTGAAACGGTCGAGCCGCGCCGATGGGTTGGTGCTAGCCGGGAACTGCTCATCGGCGAGCATCTCCGCACCGCGACCGGCCCGCCGCACGTAGAGGACCACGCCGCTACCTTCTGCCGCGATACGCTTCATAGCGGCGTGCAACAGTTCGGCGGTATTGCGGCGGGCATAACCGAACACGTCGCCCGGGATATACTCGGCATGCGCGCGGACCAGAACGGGCTTTTGCGGATCCACCGAACCGTGCACCAAGACGATGTGTTCTCCGTCGTCTACGCTCGAAGTATACACACGCGCCTCAAAGCAATCCCCGTAGCGGCTCGGCAGACGCGCGCAGGCGACGCAACGAACCAACGAGTCGTGTTCGAGCCGGTATTGGATCAAATCCGCCACGGTGCCGAGCTTGAGGCCGTGCTTTTCGGCGAACGTCACCAATTGCGGCAGCCGGGCCATCGTGCCGTCGTCGTTCAGAATTTCGCAGATGACACCGGCCGCGGGATGGCCGGCCAAGCGGCACAGATCGACGGCTCCCTCGGTCTGACCGGTGCGCACCAGTACGCCGCCGTCACGCGCCCGCAAGGGAAAGACGTGCCCGGGCATGACGAAGTCGGCGGCGTCGGCGTCCTCGCGTACCGCCGCTCGAATCGTGGTCGCACGATCCGCAGCCGACAGGCCGTTGCCTTCGCAGTCTCGAGCATCGATCGAAACGGTAAACGCGGTGCCGAAAGGAGCCGCATTGTCGGCTACCATCATGCGTACGCCCAGCGTCGCCAGCTTTTCGGCGGTCATCGGCAGACAGATCAGTCCGCGAGCGTGCTTCAACATGAAGTTGATCTGCTCGGCCGTAACCGTGGCGGCGGGCGCAACCAGATCACCTTCGTTCTCGCGATCCTCATCGTCCATCAAGATGATCATGCGGCCGGCCGCCAACTCGGCGACAAGCTCTTCGACCGGAGCGATCTCCTTGCGCGCCGACACCGAATCGCCGGAGCCCTGGGGATGGGGAGAATCGCCAAACATCGCAGGAACTATAGCGATGGGCTGCCGCCGAGCAAAAGCGGGCTCGCCAGGGCATTGCCGCTAGGCCTATTCGACGGTGACGCTCTTGGCCAAGTTGCGTGGTTGGTCCACGTCGGTGCCGCGTTCTACGGCCACGTAATACGACAACAGCTGAAGGGGGACCGAGAGCAGAATCGGCATGAGATCGTGACTCGTCACCGGCACCGTGAGAATCGTCTCGGCAATGCACTCGAGTTCGGCATCCGCCTTGTCCGTGACGGCGATGATGCGTCCACCTCGCGACTCTACTTCTTTGAGATTGCTCAACGTCTTACCGTAGACCTCGTCGCGAGGAATCAGCACGACCACCGGCAGCTGCTCGTCGATCAACGCGATCGGACCGTGCTTCATCTCACCGGCGGGATAACCCTCGGCGTGGATGTAGGAAATTTCCTTGAGCTTGAGGGCCCCCTCGAGCGCGATCGGGTAATTGATCCCGCGTCCCAGGTAGAGCATGTCTGTGGCACTGGCGTAGCGCCTTGCAGCGCGGCAAATTTCGTCTTCGTCTTGAAGGACGCGTTCCACCAACAACGGTAGCGACACGAGATCCCGAATGGTTGTCGCGAGCAGTCCGCCGTTCGCCGCCTCCCGCTGGCGGCTCAAATGTGCCGCCAGCAAATACAGCGCCGTCAGTTGAGTCGTAAACGCCTTGGTACTGGCAACGCTGATTTCGGGACCGGCGTGGGTATAGACGACGGCGTCCGCCTTTCGGGCAATCGACGATTCGACGACGTTGCAAATCGCGCAAATCGGCGCGTTGGCTGCACGTGCGGGTTCAATCGCCGCCAACGTATCGGCGGTCTCTCCCGACTGCGAAATGACGAGCAGCAGGGTCTCGTCGTCGATCATGCGCGTGCGGTAACGAAACTCGCTGCCGTAATCGACCTCGGTCGGCAATCCGGCGAATCGTTCCAGCAGGAACTTTCCGACCAGCCCCGCATGCCACGCGGTCCCGCAGGCAACGATCGTCGCGCGACGGATCCCGCGCAGCCGCCCGGCCAGCGGCTCGAGTTCGGGAAGCAGTACTTCGGCCGATTCCGGCGCAATGCGTCCGCGCATGGTGTCAATGATCGCTTGCGGCTGCTCGTGAATCTCCTTGAGCAAGAAATGCTTGTAGCCGCCCTTCTGCGCCGTCACAGGATCCCACGCGACGTGCGTCGGCGCACGCTCGACCGGCTCGCCGGTAAACGTCGATATCTCGTAACCGCTGGCGTCGATCGAGACCAGTTCCCCATCTTCGAGAAACACGACGTCCCGGGTGTAGTCGAGTACAGCTGGAATATCGGATGCGACGAAGTTCTCTCCGTCCCCGGCGCCGATGACCACCGGGGTCGCGTTCTTCGCCGCAATCAACCGTCCGGGTTCCCGGCTTGATAGCACGACGATTGCGTAGGAACCTTCCAGACGCCCGATGGCAGCTCGCGTCGCATCGAGCATGCTTCTCCCGTTCGTCAGTTCTTGATCGATCAAATGGGAGATTACTTCCGTGTCCGTCTCCGAACAGATCTCCCGTCCCGCCGCGCGCAACTCCTCTCGGATCTTTACGTAATTCTCGATAATGCCGTTGTGGATGACGACAACGTCGCCGGAAAGATGAGGATGCGCGTTCTGCTCGGAAGGCCGACCGTGGGTCGCCCAGCGCGTATGGCCGATGCCGGTGGAACCACGAAGCGGGTTCTTCGTCAGCAGTTCTTCGAGGTTGTCCAATTTGCCGACCGTGCGGCGGATCTCAATGTGGCCGTCGACGATCGTCGCCACGCCAGCGGAATCGTAACCGCGGTATTCGAGCTTACGCAGACCGCTGAGCAGCACCCGGTCGGCGGGCCGATTGCCTACATATCCGACGATTCCACACATCGCTTAGGACTTTTTCTTGCGCTGCCGCGCACGAAACGCCGCAACCCAGCCGCTGCGAACCTGCTGACGCTTGTCGTTGAACACCAAAGCGCCCGCTTCGACGTCCCGGCTCACGGTCGAACCTGCGGCGACATAAACGTCCGCGGCCAGTTCGACCGGTGCCACCAATTGGGTATCGCTGCCAATCTGCACCCGGTCGCCGATCACCGTCCGGTGCTTGGAAAATCCGTCGTAATTGCAGGTAATCGTCCCCGCACCGATGTTGACGTCCTCACCCACCGTCGCATCGCCGACGTAGGCTAGGTGGTTTGCTTTCGAGCGCCGTCCGATACGGGAGTTCTTCACTTCAACGAAGTTGCCGACGTGCACGCCCTCGGCCAGAACCGCGCCCGGACGTAAGTGCGAGTACGGGCCGACGATCGCACCACTCGTGATACGCGCGCCGTTGGACACCACACCCCAACGCAGATGCACGCCGTCGGCCACGCGCGTGTCTATCAGATGACACACGCCGTCGACGTGACATGCCCGCCCGAGCGTGGTCATTCCCTCGAGTCGAACGCTCGGGCCGAGGACGGTGTCCATGCCGATGCGAACCTCACTCGAGAGGTAAGTCGTCGTCGGATCGAGAAAGGTCACGCCGCGGTCCATCCAATGCAGGATCAGGCGCTCCTGAACCAGCGCCTCGGCGCGCGCCAAATCTGCTCGCGAATTGACGCCCGAACCCTCGCTGTCGTCTTCCAGCACGACGCACCGTGCCCCTGCCTTGTTCGATGCCGCCTCGAGCACGTCGGTCAGATAGTATTCTCCTTGCACGTTCTGCCGGCCGAGTCCCCGCAGCGCACGGAACAAAAAGTCCGCCTCGAAACAGTAGGTACCGGTGTTGACCTCGTCGACCAGTCGCTCCTGCGCGGTCGCATCGCCGTGCTCGACGATGCGCAGGAAACCGTCCTCGCCTTGCAGGACACGGCCGTAGCCCGTCGGGTCGTCGGCAACCATCGCCAGCGCGGTCGCCAGGGCGCCTCCCGCTTTTCGGTGTTCCCGCAGCAAGCGCCGCAGGGTGGTCGTGGTGAGCAGCGGAACGTCGCCGCAAAGTACGAGCACGTCGCCGTCAAAACCGCGCAGGGCCTTCCCGGCGCGACGCACCGCATCGCCGGTGCCGAGCTGTTGGTCTTGCAGGACGCACTGCGCGCGCTGCGACACAGCCTCGCGCACGGCGTCCGCTTGGTGGCCGACGATCACGATCGTGCGCTCGGGACGCAAGCGCTCGAGATTGTCGAGGACGTGGTGGATCATCGCCTTGCCGGCGATCTCATGAAGGACTTTGGCGCGCTTCGAGCGCATCCGCTTGCCCTCTCCGGCGGCCAATACGACGGCCGCCAGAGGCCGTCGAGCCGTCCGCGCCGCCTTTGCGCTACGCTTTCGCTTGTTCGTCATCGGACTACTTCGGCACCGCCGGCTGAGCCTCGAACGGATCGCCCGCCGGCTTCCATTTTAGCAAACCGCCGCTGTCCTGAGCGATGACAAATGAATTGTCCGGCAAACGGGTGATTCCTTCCTGCAAAATGCCTGGAATGTTTACCGAACGACGCTTTTTGCCGTCGCGGCCGACGACCAACGCCGCGTGCCACAAAGCCGACGGTACGAGGAACATGTTGAGCTGCTGGTCCCAGCTGACGTCGGACAAGGGCGGCGGACCGAGAGGCCAAGCAGCGACGATCGTCGCACGCGAGATGGGTTCTTTCGATGATCGGATCGGCAGCTTCAACTCTACCAACACCGGCGGATCGAACTGGTTGACGGCAAAGAAGCGGCCGCCTTCGGCCGCTGCCGGATCGCCGACGAAGGTGATCCCTTCGATTCCGTCACCTCCCCGCCGGAGATAGTTCGGATCATCGCCAAAAGAACGGTCGATCAAAAAGCGTCGTTTGGGTTTGAGCGTCGCCGGGTCGATTTCAAAGACGATTTCGTGGCCTTCCCGCACGACGTAAACGGCTCCGCTGGCGGGGTCGCAAGTAATCCCTTCGAGGTCTCCGCCGATGTGACGAGATGCGAGCAACGCACCGGTCAACGAAACTTCGCCGATATCGCCTTCGTCGCCGACGACGAACAAACTCTGACGGCTCGGATGATAGACGACACCCGAGGGCTCCGGGATTCCCTCGAGATCCCATTCCTCTACCGTCTCTTGGCCGCCCCAGACCAACGGCAAATCGAACGGGTGATAGCCGCTGCCGCAAGAAAATAGCGCGGTCGCGAACGCGAAAACGAAAAAACACTTACAACTACGGGACAATAACGGTCACCCTCCGGCGTCGGAGACTAGCACGCACGAGTCGGCGGTCAACGCCGATGACCGCTCCGCCGGTTTGTTGCAGCGCCGGAAGCTCGACGCAAGAATAGACCAATGGAAGCGCGATCGTACCGGACTCCGGCCTCCCGCTGGAGCCGGATCCCGGCGGTGTTGCTGTCGGTGGCTGTGCTGGCCGCCGTCTCCTGTCGATCGCAGCCTCCCCTGGTACCGAACGAGCCGCCAGCGGCGGAACCGGTCGCGACGCGGCGGCTGCCGGCGGGGAGCTTCTTGCTCGTCTCGAAAGCGCAACGAACTCTGAGCGTCTACCAAGACGGCCAAGCGGTCTCTACCTACGACGTCGTCTTCGGCCTGCGGCCACAGGGACCGAAGCGTTTCGAAGGCGACATGCGGACTCCGGAAGGTTTCTACCACGTCGTCGAGGCCCGACCGCATCCGAGATGGCGCTACTTCATCTCTCTGGACTACCCCAACCAGCAAGATCGCGAAGCCTACGGTCGCGACCGTCGCGCCGGCCTGATCCCGGCGATCGACCACCGCGTCCTGAGCATCGGCGGTGCCATCGGCATCCACGGCAGCGACCATCCAAAGGAACAGCGCTCCGGCGTCGACTGGACCAAGGGCTGTATCGCGATGAACAACCGCGATATCGCCCGTCTGGCGCGCTTCGTCGAGCCTGGAATGCCGGTGTTGATCGAGCCCTGACGCCCGGCAATTGCCGCCGGAAGGCGCCCGGTGTAGCAGTCGATGCCGTGGCACCGGTGGTACTCGTGCAAGACCGTGCCGTGATGGCCGATGCCGCCATCGACTGTGCGATCGAAGAAGCGCTCTCCCGACAGGAAGAATTGGTGCTGGTTTCGGTGCTGGATCCGTCCGCGGCGAGCAAAGTCGTCGATCGGTTCCTCGAGACCGGCCACGTCGGCACGCGCCCAAGCAGCGACGTGTCACGCTCCCTGCGCGCCCGACAAGAACAATCCTCGCTCGTACAGGCGGATGAGATTTCTGCCCGCGCAAACGCTCGAACGGTCTCGATACGCCGCGACCTTCGTCGCGGAGAACTCGTCGCAGAGATCAGCCGAGCGGTCGAACAGTGGCGGCCGTCGGTAGTCGTTGTAGAGAAGAAACCACGCCGCTTGCTGGGGCTCGGCTCTTCCCACGTGTTCCTCCACGAGCTAGGACGACGTCTTAATTTTCGTTTGGTGGAAGTCTAGCCGCGCGTCGAGTCCTCAAGGCCTGTGGGCAATCAACGCTCGCAGTAGACGGGGCGCAGCGTCTTCGGCTTCCTCGAAGAACCGCCCAAAATCCGCTTCGGGCTCGGTCAGCGCCCAGCCTTCTTCGCCGAGAAAATCGCTCAGCGCGAACACGTGTTTGCCGTCGGCCTCGGGCCACTCGAGCAGCATGACCGCGTCGTCCGCACAGCCAACGACGAGATATTCGGCGGTCTCGAGCATGTCGAGCTGAGCTTCGACGTCGGGGCAAGCAACGCCGGCGGCATCGAGCCCCGCGCCGACGATCATTTCGACTTCTTCTTCCCGTGGGGTGCCCGCACCATCGCCAAACCCGGCACGCAGGACCGACAACCGCTGCTGCCAACCATGACGGGCGATACAGTCCTGGAGCAGGAGCCCCATTGCCAGCGTCCGTCCCGGACTTTGAGTCCCGATCACCGTTACCGCCTTGCCACTACCTGCTCCGCTCATCCGTCCTCCGCCGCGCAAGATGCCGTGCGGCCTACGTTATCCTTGTACCCGCCCTTGGACCGGCGCGCAACGCTCGTACGGCCGGCAATCGTTCGATGTGCGGCAGCTCCTTGTCAGGCCGAGCGGAACGGCGTAGGTAGTTGGAGTAATGGGTAGGCACGCGTCTTTGCGCAGCCAGCGATCCAGTCGGCAAACGGACGGCCTCGGTCTGATCCTCTCTCTTTCCGTAGCAGCACCCATCGGCAGAATTCATCTCGCCGCCAGCATGCGCGGTCTGGTACATGTCGAGTTACCCGGACCGAACGCCGAATTGCGAATGAACCTTTGGCTTGCACTTCATTATCCCAGTGCCAAGCGACACGTCGGCGTCACACCGATTCTCAAAAAAACCGTGCGACAGCTCGAAGCCTACTTCACCAGCGGGCTAACGGAATTCTCGCTACCGCTAGACCTCGACGGAACGCCTTTTCAGCTCGCAGTGTGGCGAGCGGTAGCCGCCATCCCCTTCGGCGAAACGCGCGCTTACGCCGACATCGCACGCAGCGTGGAACGGCCGAAGGCCGTCCGCGCGGTCGGTGCGGCGCAGGGTGCCAATCCGATTCCGATCATCGTGCCCTGCCACCGTGTGATCGGCTCCGACGGTAGCCTGACCGGTTACGGCGGAGGATTGGAAACCAAACGTTGGCTGCTCGAGCACGAGGCGAAGTTGGAAGCACGCCTGGTCCCGGCCGCCGGTAGTCGTCGCCCGAGAGATCGCGGCCCGAGGACGCAGCCGTCCGATACGCCGCCCACGCTGCGCCCGATCCGGCCGCAGCCCTGAAACGCCGCATCGGCAGCAGATCAACGATTGCCGTTTCGCGAATGGCACTGGTGAAACCAGCGCAGCGTAAGTTCCTCGTCCTGGCAAATCGTCGCCAGGAGTTCTCTCGTCAAGGGGTCCTGCCGCAACTCGGCAATCTCGCGCCGTAGAGGTTCCAACGCAGCCTCGACATCGGGGAACTGCGCGAGAATGGCTGCCAGCCGTTCCTCGTCGCCGGCCTCCGGTGCGAGCAGTGCGGCATTGTAACCGGCCAGCCAATCCGGCACGGTCGCGCTCGGCTGCCCCCCTAGCTCGACCAGACGGCGAGCCAGCAGTTCGGCGTGGGCCGCCTCGCGCGCGGCGGCCGTACGGAGCCCTCCGGCCAGCGTCGGGTCGTCCGTCAGTTCGGCCCAACGTGCGAGAGTTTCCGCACCGGACGCCTCGGCCGCCCGATACGCGTCGAGACGCTGCAAGAGGCCGGAGACGGAGGCCGGCGGCTCCGCCTCCTCGACCGGCCCGTCCGGATCCAGGCCGAGTTCGGCCATCTGTTCGAGCAGCGCCTGCTCGTCGATCAAGCCTTTGCGAAAGACCTCGAGAAGTCGGAAGAGCTCTTTCCTCTTCTCCCCCATCGATATCGATTCTACACCGGGATCGGCGGGCTCGGCGGGGGGAAAAAGGCGGGGCGCCCGGTGCGGGCCGCCCCCCCTCCGCTCAGGACGGCCCCGAGAACGCGGGCCAGCGCCCGTCACACCCCACACACAGAGGCTACAACACGCGTGAGCAAC
>CAZJCO010000002.1:0-24485 GCA_964544375.1 uncultured Myxococcales bacterium | reverse complement strand
CTCGCCAAGCATGGCGTAGGACCCACCGTCGTCGCCAGCGGCGGCGGCCGCGCTCGGCTGCCGGTAATTGGGCCGATCGCGCGGAATGAAGCTGGCCCGCCCGCCGCCGCTTTCCTTGAGGTAGCGAGCGCCGAGGATGCCTGCGTCGGCATCCGGCACGACGACATACTGCAACCGATCGTGGAGGACCGCGGCGACCGCCCGTTCGAAGCCCGCGTCGATCTCGATGACGTCGGCAATCACCGCGCTGGCACCCGTACGCTCGCGCCCACCGTTGTTCATCAGCGCCCGCACACCGTCGCCGTAGCCCTCGAATTTCTCCTGCAGTTCCCGCAGAGACTCAAAACGGGAACGCAGAGTGCCGGCCTCGATCCGCTTGCTCTCGGCACGTTGGACCGCTTCCGTCTTACGCGACATCAGCTCGGCGAGCCGCGCGGACACCGATTCCTTGCCCCCGGCCGTGGCCTCGATCTCCAGTACGATACCGTCGCAACGCTGCTGACCGGTCTCGACGTCTTGCTCGAGCTGGCGCGCCAGTGCCTCGAGAGAGTCCCTCTCCTCGCGCAACCGCGTCTGCCGGCGCTCGTTGGCTTCCCGTTGCCGCCCTTGGGTTGACTGCTCGTTGAGTAAGGTCGCACGAGAACTATACAAATCCGTTATTTTTCCGCGACTTTCCTCCAAAACGTAACGTGCTGCAGAAACTTCACCTTCGGCCTGCGAATAGGCCTCTTCGTCGGCCGTGCGTTTGACCGCGACGCGCGTCAGCTCCTGTTCCAACTCTTCCAGGGAAATCCGAAGTCGATCGGCACCAGCCCTGCGTGAATCGATCTTCGCCGTCAAGGACTCGCCTTCGGCTTCTTGCTCTTGGCAACGGCGCTCGAGTTCTTCGGCGCGCTGTTCGAGGAAGCGCTTCTCCTGCTCCAGGCTGCTGAGCCGCGCCTGGCGTTCGTAGGTCGCCCGTCGCTCGGACTCCAGTCTCTCCTGGCCGTCGCCGGCCAACTGGCGCAAACGCTCGCGCTGTTTTTCCGCCTCCTCGCGGCTTTCCCGCAGGGACTCCTCGGCCTCCACCCGCGCCGCCAGTTTGTTCTCGGCAGCCGCCAACTCAGCCTGCAACAAGCCGAGCCTCCGGCCCGTCAGCGACTTGTCGAGCGCCACCTCTCTTTCTTTCAGCTCTTGATAGCGCACCGCGCCACGGGCCTGGCGCTTCAGTGAGTTCGCTTGGCGCTCGAGCTCATGGACGATGTCGTTGGCACGCAGTAGGTTGTCGCGCGTCCGTTCGATTTTTCTTTCGGCGGCAAGCTTGCGGTTGCGGTACAGCGTGGTGCCGGCCGCTTCTTCGATGAACAGACGGAGTTCCTCGGGACGCGCGCCTACGATCTGGCTGACCCGTCCCTGCTCGATGATCGAATAGGCCTTGGTTCCGACGCCACTGCCGAGGAAGAGATCGGTGATGTCACGCAGGCGGCAAGGCCGACCGTTGATTGCGTATTCGGACTCTCCCGAGCGGAAAATCCTTCGCCGGACCTCGATTTCCGGCGCTTCTCTCAGTGCAAGCGCAATCCTGGGTTGCTCGCCATCGCCCTGCTCGGCCACGTGCGACAGCCGGCGCTCGTTGTCGAAAGTGACGATGACCTCGGCAAGACCGAGCGGCCCGTGCCGCTCGTTGCCGGCAAAAATCAGGTCGTCCATGGTTTGGCCACGCAACTGCTTGGGGCTTTGCTCTCCAAGCACCCAACGCAGAGCATCGACGATGTTCGACTTGCCGCACCCGTTCGGCCCGACCACACCGGTAATCCCTCGCGGGAATTCGAGAACGGTCCGTTCCATGCACGACTTGAATCCGACTAACTGAAGCCGCTTGATCCTCAACGCCTACCACTCCCCACCGCTACTGCGGCCGTCGACGAGACAACGAATCAAAGTATCCCACGTGGTAGACCAGCGAGTCAAGAAAACAGCGCCGCTAGCGGCTCCAGAAGGCGCCCGAAAGATCAATCGTCGGTTTCAAGCTCGACGTTCCAGTAGGCACCGTCAATTCCGGTAAGAAACGGACGCCACTCTCGGTAGCAGGTGGCCGCGACGTTGCGCGCGACGAACGGCGACCAGGACGGGCGACGCGGCCTGCGCTGTAGGTGCATGCCGGCCTGCTCGGGAGTTCGTCCCCCTTTCCGCCGGTTGCAGTCGATACAAGCACACACGACGTTCTCCCAGGTAGTGGTTCCGCCGACCGCGCGTGGAACCACGTGGTCAAGATTCAGGTCGCTGCGTGGTTTTCGATGGCCGCAGTACTGACAGGTGCTACGGTCGCGCAGAAAGATATTATGACGGCTGAAACGGACTTCTCGGCGGGGCACTCTGTCAAAGGAGACCAACAGGATGACACGGGGGATCCGAACCAACCCCTCGACCATGCCCACCGACTCGCAACCGAGCGTCGACAACTCGGACCAGTCGTCGAAGTCGAAGGTGCGGTACTCCTCGTCGACCGCCCGGGCCACCCCTCGATAGAGCAGCGAGAAGGCCCGCCGAACCGTGGTCACGTGAATCGGCAGGAACGCCCGGTTCAGAACCAGCGTCTTACCGCCCAAAGCAGGGGATAGCGTCGCCGTAGTCATGCAAGCAGAAAGGCTATCAACACGGCCCCGGCAGTCAAGATCACCCGCGCGGCGAACCGGGGCGGCGTTGATCGCCCCCCCGAGTGTGCTAGCGTTGGCCTCGGTTGCGTACGCGACCAGTCGCTTCCCAGCGAGCAAGTCCGAACCAGCCGTGCCGGCCCGTTGCGGAACAGTCGAGACCGACCGGAGAATCGTCTTGCGCAAACAGATTATCGTCAATTCTACCGTCAGCGAAGTCCGCGTCGCGCTTCTCGAGAACGGCGTTCTCGCCGAGATTCATATTGAGCGCGCCAGCGACGAAGCGGCAACTGGCAACATCTATAAGGGAAAAGTTCTGCGGGTTCTTCCCGGGATGCAGGCGGCCTTCGTCGATCTCGGGCTCGAGAAGGCCGCCTTCCTGCACGCTTCGGACGTGATCGACGAAAGCGAGGCGGACGACCCATCCGACCATCGTGGCAACGGTGCGTCCGGCGGCGGCTACGAACACGTTCCGATCGAGAAGAAACTGCGCCGCGGCGAGGAAATCATTGTTCAGATCGCCAAGGAGCCGATGGGCACCAAGGGAGCCCGCATCACCGCACACGTCTCGCTACCCGGCAAGTACCTCGTCTATATGCCGACGAGTTCACAGGTGGGTGTTTCCAAGCGGATTTCGGACGAACGCGAGCGGCGGCGCCTGCGCGAAATCATTTCTTCGGCCGGGCTCCCCGGCGGCGTCATCATTCGCACCGCAGCCGAAGGGCTCGACAGTCACGACATCGTCGATGACGTTCGCGGCCTCGCGCGCGCCTGGCAAAACATCCACCAAAAGTCCGAGTCGGCGAAGGCGCCGGCGTTACTACACTGTGATCTCGACGTCGTACTAAGATGCATGCGCGACATGCTGTCGGAAGACGTTGACGAGATCGTGCTCGACTCTGCAGCCGACTTCGAGCGGACCAAAGCGTTTGTCGGCGAGTTCATGCCCAGCTTGATGACCCGCGTGCAGAAGCACGAGGACATCGAGCCGGTGTTCGACCGCTACGGCGTCGAGCAGCAGGTCGAGCGCGCAACGGACCCTAAAGTTTGGCTCAAATCGGGCGGTTACCTGGTCATCGATCAAGGTGAAGCGCTGACCATGATCGACGTCAACACCGGCCGTTTTGTCGGCAAGCGCAGTCAGGAAGAGACCGTCTACCGCACGAATCTGGAGGCGGCCGTAGAGACCGTCAGCCAGCTCCGCCTGCGAAACATCGGCGGCATCATCATCATCGACTTCATCGACATGGAGGAACCCAACAACCGGCGCCTGGTAATGCAAACTCTCGAGGAAGCCCTGTCGCGGGATAAAGCCCGAACAACGATCCTTCGTATCTCCGAGCTCGGCCTCGTCGAAATGACGCGCAAGCGTACGCGTGAAAACCTCGAGCGCTTGCTCTCGAGCCCCTGCCCCTACTGCGACGGCCGCGGCCGCATCAAGTCGGTACCGACGGTGGGACACGAGATCCTGCGAATGATCCAGCGCGAAGCCGCCCGCATCGGCAAAGCCGGCGAACGCATCACGGTCCGGGCCAACCGAGATGTCATCGGCTATCTGTATAAGGATGAAGAAGTCACGCTCCGAGGCCTGCAAGAACGAATCGGCAAGAGCATCACGCTCAAGGTCGCCGAGAAGTATCACCAGGAGCAGTACGACATCGTAGCGGCCTGATGACGGCGCCACGGACTCCGCCCAAGGTCATGGCTGGTCGGCTGTTGGCAGCCGGCGCTCTGCTCTGCACGCTGGCCGCCGCTCGCGCGCAAGCCGGCACGATCGGATTCTCGATTTCGACCAGCGTCACGACCGCCGCCGGGATCAGCGTCGAGGTAACACTGACCAACAACGGCGACGAAGCCGCCTTCTCGGTGACGCCGACCGTCGAGCTGAGCGAGATTCGGCGCGCGGGCGAAACCGAGAAGCAAATCGCCCCCGGGAGCAGCCGGTCCTGGAAGCTGCCTGTGAGCGCCGAGGCGCCTCGGCCAGGCGCGCGTGTTGCCGTGATCCGCGTGTCCTATGAGGACGCCAACGGCTATCCCTTCGAAGTCCTCACCGCGGCACCGTTTCGTGTTGCAGCGAAGCCGCGCCCGCCTGTTAGGGGAAAACTTCGCATTCCGCCGGTCGCCGTCAACGGATCCGTGAGGGGTTTCCTGACGCTCACGATGCCTCGGCAGCGCGGACAAAAGTACGAAATCGAGGTCGTGGCGCCTTCGGGCCTCAACGTAGAGACTCCCAAGCGCAGAATCGAGATCGGCGCGAATCGCGGCCTTCGTCTTCCCGTCGACCTGCGCAACAAGCGTTTCCTGAAAGGTACCCGCGTCGATGTACTGGCTTTGGTACGCTCGCTCGAGGAAACGCCGACGCAAACCGACGTCGTTCACGGCACGGTCAGTATCGGCGCTGTCGCGACCGGCGCGAGCAAGCCGAAGTCGCTTCCCATACTCGCCGGATTGGCGATCCTTCTCTTGCTTCTAGAGATCGTCGCTCGCTTCTACCGCATCACACCGTCCGGCCCCCTGGAAAAAAAGCTGAGCAACGGCATTTCTGCGGCCCTGATCCTGCTCACCACGGGATTTCTACTCAGCCACTACCCCTGGAAGGATCTGCTGGCGGGCACGGTCACTTCGGGCGGCGACATGGCGTCGCTGTTCTATCCGACCAAACTGATGGCCGAGGAAATCCTGCCGCGGGGTGAGCTCACCGGCTGGACGATGGGCAACTATGCCGGATTCCCCGTATTTCATTTCTACTCCACCCTCCCGTTCGCGGTCATCGCACTGATCGGCAAGCTGCTGCCGATGGAGCAGACCTTCAAGCTCGTCACCCTGATCGGACCGACTTTCCTCCCGCTTGCGGCCGCCTGGCTGTTCCGCGTGCTCGGCTACCGGCGTTCCGACGCAGCGGTGGCGGCTGTCTCCGTACTGCCGTTCTTACTGCAACAGGGCAACTCCATGTGGGGCGGCAATATTCCCAGCGTACTCGCCGGAGAGTTTTGTCACGCAATCGGACTGACGTTATCCCTTGTCTTTCTCGGGGTGCTGCGGCGCTGCGTCGAGGGACGCAGTCACTGGCCGCTGGCCGCGCTGATCCTGGCGGCCATCGGGCTGACCCATACCTTCGCCTTTTTCGCCGCCTTTTGGTGCTCGCTGTTTTTCCTGTGGCCTCAGCGCGACCTGCAGCGGTCGGCGGCGCCTCTGCTGGCAACCTACGCCGTCACCTTCTTATTGCTGTGTTTCTGGGGTGTTCCTCTGCCGACCCGCCTCGTGTTCACCTCCGAGTGGAGCATGATCTGGCGCATCAAAGATTGGCGCGAGGTGCTACCGACGCCGCTGTGGCCAGCGGCGGGACTTGCGGCGGCCGGCCTGCTCGCCAGCCTGCTGCGCGTCAAAGAGTTCCTCTGGCACCGACAAGGCCTGCTGGTGTTCACCCTCGGCGGCGGCGTTCTGCTCTACTTTCTGGTTCCCGCGCTCGGCTTTCCGGATATTCGTTTCGTCCCGGTAGCGCAGTTGTTCCTGTGCCTGCTGGCGGCGGACACCGTCGCCTGGATCGCGCGCGCGCTGCGTTTCCATGCGGTCTTTGCCGGCCTGATCGTGGCCGCCGGCCTGGCTTGGGGACAGGCCCACCTAGGCTACATTCCCTCGTGGCTGCATTGGAACTACGCGGGCTACGAAAACAAAGCGACCTGGGGCCAGTTCAAAAAGATCAACGATCACGTTGCTGGCGATCTCAACGATTCGCGAGTCGTATTCGAGCATTCGCAGACACACAACCGCTTCGGCAGTTCGCGCGCGTTTGAGAATCTTCCGTTGTTCTCGGGCCGCTCGACCCTCGAAGGGGTCTTCCACCAGGCCTCCCTCAACTCTCCCTTCATCTTCTATCTTCAGTCGGAAGTCTCCGAGCGCGGATCTGGCCCATTCCCCCAGTACACCTACACCCGGCTCAATCCGGCTGCGGCGCTGCCTCATCTACGGCTCTACAACGTCGGCCAACTCGTCGTCGTCTCGGAAAAGGCCAAAGCCGCCTACGACGCCGACGCAAACTTCACCAAGAGCTTCCACAACGGCGCCTACGCCGTCTACGACGTCCGTGGCGGCGACACCGGCTACGTGATAGCGGCAAACAATCAACCCGTGCTCTACCAGGGAAGCGACTGGAAACTCGCCTTTTATCGCTGGTTCAAGCACCCGGAACTGCTCGACATTCCATTGGTTCCCGAAACCATCGCGCCGTCCGAAGAAGCCCGGCAACTGGCGCTACGCACGGATTCCGTGACACGGCTGCCGCGCGAGCCGATCGCAGGTACATGCAACGTCTCGAGCCACCTCGAGCAGTACCGTATCGACTTCGAGACGAGCTGCCCCGGAAGGCCGCACATCGTCAAAGTCTCCTACTTCCCGCGCTGGCACGCTGCCGACGGTTCTCCCGTACTGCCCGTCTCCCCCGGTTTCATGTTGGTTTATCCACGGGGATCCTCGACCACCTTGCTATACCGACGCAACCCGATCGACTGGATCGCGCTGCTCTTGAGCCTCGGCGGGCTGGTCCTCCTGGTCGGCTGCTGGACCGCGCCGCAGCTTCGCAAACGATTCGCCGACATGATCTGCGAGCCGTTTTCTCCACTCCTGGCGTCTCTAGAGCGCCATCGCCGGCCGGCATCCCTGTTGCTACTGCTCCTGCTGATCGCCGCTGCCTGGACGACGCGTGTCACGCTGCGTTCGGACTTTCACGATTATACGGAAGCACAAGAAGCCTATCGCGCCCGCGACTTCGAGAAGGCGATTCCGCTGCTCGAGGCGTTTACCGCCGAGGACAAAGACACCTTCAAGCAGGCGACTGCGCTGTACCAGCTCGGCATCAGCTACGGAGAGCTCGGCATGAGCGCCGCGGCCGCGCTTACGCACGAACGGCTGCGCTTCGAATTCCCCAACGTCAACTACGGTGCAGGGACGCTGTTCCACCTGGCGCGCAACTACCACCGGCTCGAAAGCGACGAACGCGCAAGGCAGCTCGCCGCGGAGCTGATCCGGGATTTTCCGGATTCCGGCTGGCGCAAGAGGCTCGAGCGGGAAATACCGGAAATCCTACCGGAGCGAGTCCAGTAGCCTTTGCTCGACGGATCGGACCCGCGGACTCTCTCGCGGCACATCGGTTACCGGCGCCGCATGCGTAACTCTCGAGACGCTGGTAACGGGCAGCGGTAGCGCTGCGGGGCAGTGCCGATCGGGGCCGAACGCCAAACCGAGCAGACGCCTCAGCGTCGACGCAAGTACGCGAACCGAAACGTCGCGGTGCAAAGGATACGCTCCCAGACCACCGATCGCGTAGCTGCCGCGCAGCTTGCCAACGGATCCTGCCTCTTCGGGCGCGGGTGGGGATGGATCACGCCCGATGAGGACGACAGCCACGGCATCGCCGGCGGCCTCGATCAACTCGCCGAGGACGCCGTCGAGCGCCTCGTAATCTGCGCTCGCAGGGAGCCTGTGCCGACGGTTCTCGCCACTGGATCCTTGCAGCTGCTCGGACCGCCGCAGGATATCGTCGGAGAACACCAGTAGAGCCGGAGCGGTAGCCGCGGCGGCAACCGCCAGATCGGCTCTCACGCGCAGTAAGCTGCGCAAGTGTTCGCGCATCGCCTCAATCACGGCGTCGTCGCTCGAGACAGGCGGGAGGCTCGGAGCGTCGGCAACATAATACTCCTCGGGCGCCGCCTCGAGCAGGTCCTCGCTCTTCCAGAACCGGCGGTAGACAGGAGTAAGATAGAGCCTGTCCTGATCGATGCGCTTTGCGCGAAAAAGCCCTTTGCGACCCGAGGGCGCGTGTTCGGTTAGCTGCAGCCAGTCGCTCCAAGCGCCTACTTCCAAGCTCTCGACAACGTCGAGCTGCTCCCCGGTCATCTCCGAGTAAGGCCAAGGCGGCCCTTCGTCGTCGATTCGACGGACGAACGCCACCCGGCCGGCGTCGTTGCCGATGAAGCCAGTCTCTTCGTCGGCGCCGGGGATCACGAGTCCGTGCTGCAGAGGTTCGGACTCCCCTCCCCGAAGGTGGAGCAGTACGGCACCTCGCTGCTGCCGCTCCAGCTCCTGCCACAGCATGGTGGGCGCCTCGACCGCATCCGCCTGATCGCGGCAACTCCCAAAGAGGTTCTTCGCCTCGGTCGGCGCGCCTTCCGTCAATCCGCCCGAAGCGCTCTGTGCGATGAACGCTCCGAGCACGGGCAAGCGACCGTCGGCCGCTAGACGCTCGGCCACCGACAGGCGAAAACCGTCGAGCAACAATACGAAGACACCGCGGACCGGCGTCAATGCGAACGGACGCACCAGCGCCGCCAGCAGCAGCATGAGCGCGGCCACTCGAACGACGCCACCGATGCCGAAGCTACCGGTCTCGCCGGACGCGCCAGTTGAACGGATCGGACTAGACATGCGGGAAAGCCATCTCTACACTACGCGACACTCGCTTTCCAAGGGCGGTTTTGCCGGAGCATGCAGGCTTCTTCCATAGCGTCGACGGATCGACCGTCGCGTCCGAACGTATCGATCGTCGTCCCCGTTCTGAACGAAGCAGACTGTATTCGCCCGATGGTCGACCGTCTCGATCGAGCGATGGCGGCCGAAGAGGCCGACTTCGAGATTCTCTTCGTCAACGACGGAAGCCGCGACGCCACCCTGAAGAACATCCTCGAGATCGCAGAAAACGATCCTCGTGTGCGCTACGTCTCCTTTTCACGGAACTTTGGCCATCAGTTTGCGCTGCTGGCAGGCATCGACCGCGCCGGCGGCGACGCGGTCGTCACCCTCGACGGCGATCTGCAGCATCCGCCCGAGCTCATCCCGGAGCTATTGGAACATTGGCGCCAGGGATACGACGTCGTTTACACCGTGCGTGAGGGCAACCGCGGGCACGGCGTCAAGGAATTGTTCTCGCGCACCTACTACTGGCTCCTGCGAAAGCTCACCGGCGTCAAGGTGCCGACCGGAGGCGCCGATTTTCGTCTGATCGACCGTCGCGTGGCGGACGCGCTACGCAGTTGCGACGAGCGCTTCGTCTTCATTCGCGGGCTCATTCCGTGGCTCGGTTTTCGCTGCAAAGCCGTCCCTTACCAAGCCCAGATGCGACACAGCGGTTCGACCAAGTACGCCATCGGACGCATGTTCGCCTTCGCTCTCGACGGCGTCTTTTCCTTCTCCACGGTTCCGCTCCGGCTGATCTCTTTGCTCGGCATCACCACGACTGCCCTCGGACTGGTCTACGGATCCTACACCGTCTGCATCCGACTGTTCTCGGATCAGGCGGTTTCCGGCTGGGCCTCTCTCGTCGTCGTGGTTCTGGTATTCAGCGGAACCCAGTTGCTGAGTCTGGGCATTCTCAGCGAGTACATCGGGCGGATTTATGAAGAAGTGAAACACCGCCCCCGCTATATCGTCGCGGCGGAAAGTCCGACGTTGCCGGAGCGCGCCGCAGGAGAGCCGAAATGAGTCGTGCGGCCAGTCTTGGGCTGGCCTTGCTGTGCTGCGCCAGCCTCGCCTGCGGCGAGGGAACGCTGATCTTCGGCGGCACCCCGGGATCGAACGACAGCATCACCGTCACCGGCACGATCAACAACGTGGTTCCGCCGAACGCCGCGCGCGACATCGTCGTCTTCGTTTTCACGAATCTCGGCGATCCCGGGACCTTCGCGAGTTTTGACGATGCAGAATCGGTGGTGGTCGCGGCCTCGTCCAGCTCTTTCTCGGTCACCGGCGTCTCGCGCGGCGACTTGACGGTCGTCTTCCTACTCGACGACGTCACTCCCGATGGCAGTATCGATTCGGGAGATTTCTACGCTACGCTCGACGATCCCAACGGCGTACTCGACACCGTCGCCGGCGGGAGACAGGTAGAGATCGATCAGATCGACATCACGTTCGAAGCCGATGCCGACGGCGGCAGTGCCGTCGCCGACACCATCCGCATTACCACGACCGGCTGAAGCGACCTACATATACGACCCGCCCGTCACCAGCACGACCAGTCCGGTTACGTAGTCGGCCAGCGGAGACGACAGGAACAGAACCGGACCCGCGGCTTCTCTCGGCGTCCCCGGTCGCCCAAGAGGAATCCCGCGAATCGCCGCTTCACGAATCTTTTCCGGAATTCCCAGGGCGAGTTCCCTACCGTCGACTTCCTCGCGGTGTTCTCCGTCTTTGGCCGCCGTCAAGCGCGTCTCGATGAAACCGAAAGCGACCGCATTGACGTTGATGTTGTAACGCCCCCACTCCTTGGCCAGGGTCTTGGTGACGCCCACAATGCCGGCCTTACCGGCGGCGTAATTCGCCTGGCCGGGATTGCCGCCGACGCCGGTCGTCGACGATACGTTGACGACCTTGCGCGCCATCGGCCGACCGTTTTCGGCCTCATGCTTGGCCAGGTCCCGCCAGTGCAGCGAGGCTTCGCGGAGGATCCGGAAGGGAGCCGTCAGGTGGCAGTCGAGCATTGCCTGCCACTGCTCGTCGGACATCTTGTGGATCATGCCGTCCCAGGTATAGCCGGCATTGTTGACGATGATGTCGAATCCGCCCAGCGCATCGATGGCGGTACCGATCAGCCGGCGAGGAAACGCCGCATCCGTCACCGATCCGACCACCGCTTCGGCACGGCCACCCGCCTTGCGAATTTTGCCGGCGGTCTCCTGAGCGACGGCTTCGTCGATGTCGTTGACAATCACCGAAGCTCCATGCTCGGCCATCAACTCGGCAACCGCCTTACCGATTCCTCGTCCCGATCCGGTGACGATCGCTCGTTTGCCGTCCAACAGTCCCATGAGCAGTCCCCTTTCCGCGTTCGCGCGTACTGTCATCCAGGGCGGGCCCCCGCCGCATCGAACGGGGTCTTGGGTATTACCCGCCGAGCCAGCCCGTGTTTTGCAGCAGGATGATGCCTACGGCAACTGGAGCGATGAAGCGCACACACAGGCGCCATGCCGAGAAACCTCGCCCGCCCGGCGCGTCGCCAAGATAACCGGCGCGAGCTTCGTCGTCGGACAAGGCCCAGCCGGCGAACAGGGCGATCAACAAACCGCCCACCGGCAACATCCAGTTGCTCGCCAGTCCGTCGACGTGATCGAGAAAGCCGGAAACCGTAGCCGACGGCACGCCGAGCAGGAAGATCACGAAGCCGGCGCCCCAGGAGGCGGGCGCCCGCGGCAGGTCGTACTCGTCGACGGCGAACGCGACGACGACTTCAAGCAGCGAAATTGCCGAGGTCAGCGCGGCGAACAGAACCAGCACGAAAAACGCCGTGGCAAATACGCTTGATGCGGGCATCATCAGGAACGCTTTCGGCAACGTAATAAAAATCAGGCCAGGCCCAGCGCCGGGTTCGAGGCCAAAACTGAAAACCAACGGAAAGATCACCGCACCCGCGAGGATCGCGAGCAGGGTATCCATCCCGGCGATCAAGAACGCCGATCGTGCGATGTTCTTATCCGGTTCGAGATAGCTACCGTAGGTGATCATCGCACCCATTCCGAGGCTGAGAGAAAAGAAAGCCTGACCGAGCGCTTGCAGTACGCCGGCCCAGCTGAGTTGCTCGAAGCGCGGATGCAGAAGAAATGCGAGCCCCTCCGCGGCGCCCGGCGAGGTGATGGCGTAACCGAGCAGGATCAGTACCAGCGCGAACAACAGAGGCATCAGCACCTTGCTGGCACGCTCGATCCCGGCCTCGATCCCGCGCGATACCACGACGATTGTTGCGAGCATGAACAGCGCCTGCCAAAACACCTGGCGCGCACCATTGCCGATGAGGTCCTCGAACGCCTTGTCCACCCCCTGGGCATCGAGCGCCGCCAGCCCGCCGGTCAAAGAGCGCCAACTGTACTCTACCGCCCAACCCGCCACGACAGCATAATAGGAAAGGATGACGAAGCCCGACACGACCCCCAGCCAGCCGACCAAGGACCACGCGGTGCGCGGTCGAATCACGCGAAAGGCTCCGACCGGATTGCGCTTGGCCGCCCTTCCAATCAGAACTTCGGCGACCAGTAGCGGAATGCCGACCAACGCCACCGCACCCAGATACACGAGTACGAAGGCGGCTCCGCCATTGATACCCGTGCGATACGGGAACATCCAGATGTTTCCGAGCCCGATCGCCGAACCGGCAGCAGCCAACACGAAGCCGACGTGGCCAGTCCAGGAGCCTCTGCTTTCTTGCTTCATTGCGCCCTCCGAGTCCGAGGGCAGTAGCGCGGCGGCGCGCTACGATCAAACGCCGCCTGAACTTTTGTATCCCGCTGCGACGAGAACGCCGCTGGCTAGCTGATGGGATGAACCTTGACGGCAAAAATTGCCGTACCCGCGACCACCGCCACGATCCAGGCCGCCCAGACCGCCGCCGGAATACGATCGACGAGGCCAACCGCCAAGGCTGCCATCCTGGGATAACTCGTCCGAATGAGGCCGCTTACTCGCGTCACAAAATCCTCCGTCGGCACAGATGAACTTCGCTTGCCGCCGACAACTTCAAGGCTGCCCCCGATCGCACCGGCCGTCAAGACCATCACCACGCGCAACGGTTGACTAAGACCATGCGAGCGTTTACGCCTGCTTACGCCGTGCTGGTAACAACCGAAGACGGCGTCCTCCATGCGCTCGAGCAAGGCGAAGGCGGCACGCCGGTCGTCCTGCTCCATGGTCTCGGGGGCTCGGCCGAAAGTTGGGCGCAGCTGCTTGCCGGTTTTGCCGCGGCGCGTCGGACGCTGTGCCCAGATCTCCGCGGGTGCGGCCGGTCGCAGCGCGGCAAGGCGCCCTATCGTCTCGAGCAACTCGCCGACGATCTCATCCGAATCCTCGACCACGCCGGTGTCGACCGGTGCCATTTGGTCGGACACTCCTTCGGCGGAGTCGTCGCCCAAGACGTCCTCACGCGCCACGCAAACCGTGTCTGTTCGGCGGTACTCGTTGCGACCTCGAGCAGAGTCGGAGAACAGGCTCGAGCAGTTTGGCAAAAGCTCGCGTCAACCGTCGAAGTCGAAGGACTCGACCGTGCGGCAGCCGCACAACCACGGGGCTTTGCCCGCGATTTTGCTTCATCTCACCCGGAGATCGTCGATTTTCACGCCAGGATCACCCTCGGCGCGGATCCGATGGTTTATGCCGAGCAAGCGCGGGCGGCGAGCTGTTACGACTACACCGATGCGCTCGCCGCAGTAGATCGGCCGGTTCTCATCGTGCAGGGGCTCGCCGACCGTCTGACCGGGCCGGGCGGATCCGTCATCATGTCGCGCGCGCTGCCGAAAGCCGAGCTGTGGATGGTCGAGGGCGTAGGACACAACGCCCACATCGAACTCGGGGTACTTTTCCGAGATCGCGCGGAAGAGTTCTTCGAGCAAAGCGAAGAGACGCTGCTCCAAACAAGCTAGTTCTCCGAGGCTTGTAGATAGGCGCGCAGAGCTTCGGCTGCAGCCGCGGCGGTTGGCGCTGCGGCGTGTACCAAGGCGCTCTCGTCTTGCTGCTCGAGCCAAGCCCGAATCTCGGCATCCGAGAGCGAGCGTTTGGCTGCCAAGCCCGGCTTGACCTGTTCGGCAGCGGCCGCTGGATGACAGGCGAAACAGTCCAAGCCGCCGGCCGAGACAGATCCGCTGGGGCCAACGCGCTCGCTACCGTCTTTTGCAGCCGAAACGATGACCGGGCGTGTCTCGCGTCCATCGAGCGCCATGAAGTAGTCGACGATCGCCGTCGCCTCCTGTTCATCGAAGTCGAATGTCGGCATGCGGATATTGAGCCACGGCCGCAGCCGCACGGGTTTGACGAGAAAATCGAAGAACCACTCCGGTTGCAGTTTGGCCCCTTCGCCCATCAGAATCGGCGGTGCGTTCTCCGGCTCGTCACCGAAATAACGCCGCACGGCGGCCTGCTGGCCGTCGAAGGCGTGGCAACCGTGGCAGTTATAGTGACTGACCAGTTGTCGGCCTCGGACCAGGCGTGCCCGTCGTGGAGTCGCCACCGCACGGTAACGGTCGGCGATCTTCGCACGCGTCTGCGCAGCCAAGAACACGGCCAGTGCTCGTGCGTCCCGACCCGTCAGACCGTATTGCGGCATCGCCTGCACAATACGCTCGGTCGCGTAGGTGCGCGGCGTGCGTATCTTGTTTTCCGTCCACGTACGCCAGTTACGCGGCAAATCCGTGCGGGTGCCAAAGAACAGTTCCTCGACCGGCTTCGAACCGAAAGTCGATAGTTCCACGCTGACGCGCGTTTCGACGTTGAATCCGGGAATCTTATGGCAACCGGGGCAACCGTAATTGCGAATCAACATCTTGCCCTGTTCGATGCGCTCGACCGAAGACAAACGCTCTCGTAAAGCGACGTCCGGCGGCAGAGAGGACGGCGACCCCAAACTCGCAAGGTATACCGCAATCGCCCGACTTTGGCCCTCGTCGAGGCGCATGCGCGGCATGCGCGCGCTCGGCAGATAGCCGCGCGGATCACGAATCCAACTTTCGATCCATGCACGATCCGTCTTTTCGCCGATACGCGCGAGATTTGGTGCGATGTCGAGCCCCTCGGCGACCGACGCGGCACTTCGGCCGGCTTCAAAACCATGGCAGCCACGGCAGCCCAAGCTCTGCGTCAGTTGACGTCCGCGGCCCGCGGCGTCCTCGCCCGCAGTAGCCTCGACCAGCGACGGCGGCTGCGTGCTGAGCCAGCGTTGCGCTGCGGGAAGCGATGCGGCCAAGAGATAAGCCGCCGCGGCTTCGGCTTGGTCGCGCGAGAAGAAAAACGACGGCATCCGGGTCCTCGGCCGAAACGCGTGCGGATCGCGGATCCACTCTACCAACCACTCCGGACGAAGCTTGGCGGCGACTCGCTCGAGGGATGGACCGGCCTTGGGCAACGACTCGAAGCCTTCGAGCAGATGGCAACCCGTACACCCCAGGTCGCGAAACAGCTGCTCGCCGCGCGCGGCCACCTCCGCCCCTTTTAGCCCCTGAACCGAGCCGTGGCATTTGATGCAGCGCGATTGGATCTCGTCGCGCACATCGAGCAGCGGGTCTTCCCAGAACTCCACCGTCCCGTGTGCTTGAGCGACGGAATTGATCGAGGCTCCTTGACCGGCGTGACAAGGGGTACACCCGAAATGCCGGGGATCGTGGTTGCCGAGATAGTACTCTTTGTCCGGGTGGGTCCGTAAGGGATTCGGTAGGTCGTCGAACCCGTCCGTCGCGATTGCCGCATGACAGTTACGGCAGCGGTCCACCCGAGCGACCCACTCGTCGAAGTTGTTACGCTCGAAGCCGGGGAGCACCGTCTGATCGAGCATCGGTACGCGGACGATCCGTTGGCCCAGAATCGACCAAGACACGCCGTCGAGTTTTGCTTGTAGCTTGCCGATTTCCGCGCTGTAAGGACGCAGCGCCTCTTCGATCTCCTGCGCCCGGCCGCGTAGCTGCTCGATCGCCGCACGCGCCGCGTCGCGCTTGGCCACCGCCTGATCGTAGCGTGACTGCTTTTCTTCGAGTTCCTTCTCGAGTTGATCGAGCGTAGCTCTCGCCCGACTGGGATCCCGCTGTTCTTCGACCGCCTTGTTGTACCAGTACCAGGCTTCCTCGACCTTGCCTTTGACGATCCGCAAATCCAGATCAGTTTCGCTCACGCGTACCGCAATATCCTCGAGTTCACGCTCCCTCTCGCGCAGGCGTGCGCTCGTCTCGCGATCGGAAAGGGCAGCGCGCTGCTGCTTCAACTCCTGGGTCAACTCTACGTATTTGGGATCTGCCTCGATCCGCGCGCGCGCTTCGGACAAGCGCTGCTGGTAACGTGCGACCGCCGTTTCGTAATACTCGACCTTGTACTGCTTCCACTGGTGGCGCGAGAACGCGTCCTGCCAAATCGCCCAAACCGTGCAGGCAAGCAGCAATCCCGCCGCCAGTACGAATACCGCTGCGTAGGAGCGACGCTCCTCATCGCGAATCAAGTCCTCACCATTCACGGCAGATCACCGATGCCGCCCCGTCGCCGCCTCGACCACGCGTCCGACGTAGAACAGGGAAGTACCTATTACTGCGCCGACCAGTTCGTTGCTCATCGTCGTTGCGTCCACCATCCCCTGAATCAGCATTGACGCGACGATCACCAAACCGGCCATTTGCAGGCCTTTTGCCAGCCAGCGTGCCATGTCAGATGTTGATCCACGGCGTCACCATGATGTACTTCACGTTGAGAGTCTGCCGCAGTAGCAGTTTCACGACGCAAGCGATCATGTTGAGAAACAGGAAGCTCGTCAGGCCGAAGCGCACGGCGCCCCAACGCCGAAGAAATTTGCGTCCCTTGGTCTTGGCGATGAGCGCGTACATCAGCGCCGTACCGCCGAAGAAGTAGATGAGGACGACGCCAAACCCGACAGCGGCCTGCACCCAATAGTCGCGAAAGCCGAGCAGGTACGGAAGGTCGACGTTGGACATTGACACGACCTTGTGGCTGTCCCAGGCCTCCCATGGCCAAAACCAGTTCCACCCCGGGCCGCGCAGAAAGGTTCCAACGACGATCAGGGAAATCCACAAAACGTGAAAACCGAGGAAGAACGTCACGATTTCGGGCTTTCGTTCCGTCCAGGTGTAGTAGCCGTTGCCCTTCGGATTGATGTCAATGTAAGGCAGCACCATCAGACCGAGGATGATCAGCGACGGCAGCACCACGCCCGCGTGCCACGGATCGAAATACACCAGCAGCTCCTGCAGTCCGAGAAAATACCATGGCGCCTTTGAAGGGTTGGGCGTACGCGTCGGTGCAGCCGGTGCTTCCAGCGGGGCATCGACGAGCAGCGACCAGACCAGCATGCCGGCGATCACCAGCAGCGCACAGACGAATTCGATCCGCACCAGATGTGGCCACGTGTAAATCTTGTCGTCGACGTAACTGCTACGGCTGTTCTTCGCATCCGCCATCGCTTTGCCCCTCGGTTACAGCGGTGGCCCGGAAAGCCCGTCCCGACGAATCCGCCAGAAATGCACGATCAGGAACAGGCTGGTCACCAAAGGAATGAACACGCAGTGGAGAATGTAAAAACGCAGCAACGTGTGCGGTCCGATCTCCCCGCCCCCGAACAAGAACGCGCGTGCGTCGTAGACCGCGTTGACGCCGACAAACTCGTGAAACGGTCCTTCATGGCCTAGCACCGGCGTCGCGCGCGCCATGTTCGAGCCGACGGTTACCGCCCAAATGGACAACTGATCCCACGGCAACAGGTAGCCGGTAAAGCTCAGCAACAACGTCAAAACCAACAGGATGACGCCGACGACCCAGTTGAATTCGCGAGGCGGCTTGTAGGATCCCGTCATGAACACGCGGAACATGTGCAACCAGACGGTGATCACCATCGCGTGCGCGGCCCAGCGGTGCATGTTCCGCATCAACATACCGAACGGCATATCGAACTCGAGGTACTTCATATCGGCGTAGGCATACTCGGCGACCGGACGGTAGTAGAACATCAGGTAGACGCCGGTAACCACCGTCACCAGGAACATCAGAAAGGTCGTACCGCCCATGCACCATGTGAACTTGATGCGTACACCGTGCTTGCGCACTTTGGCCGGGTGCAGATGCAGCCAGACGTTTCCCGAGATGCCCAGGATGCGGTTACGCGGGGTATCGTCGTAACCGTGCCGGAAGATCGAGCGCCAAACTTGGCTCTCGAGGATCTGCTCCTTGACTTGTCTCCACCAGCTCACGTCAGCGCTGCCTCCCGAACCAGAAATCGCCGATCTCGTTCATACGCGCAGGAACGCTCCCGGCCGGTCCCACTGCCCCTTTTCCTGCCGGTAGCGAATACTGACATCAACGAGCAACTGCCCATCGTCGGCCAGCGTCACGCGCACGCGTTCGAGCGGTCGGGGAGCCGGGCCTTCGAAGTTCACGCCAGAAAAATAGAAGCCACTACCGTGGCAAGGACATTTGAACTTCTGCTCTGTCTTGAGCCAACGCGGGGTGCATCCAAGATGGGTACACTTGGCATACAACGCATAGATTCCTTTCTTGTCGCGCACGATCCAGACGCGAAAATCGCGTTTGTAGCGTTGGCTTACTTCGCCGACGGCGTAATCGGCGGGATATCCGCCTTTGAAAGTCCGTTCCGGGCGGAACAGCACACGAGGAAACGCCGAGCGGATCGCCGACAATAGCGCTAACAGAGAAACGGCTCCGAAGCTGAGCCAGCCGAGCCGTCCGAAAAAGTCCCGCCGAGTCCATAGGGACGCTTGCTTGTCGGCGGCGAGCGCAGCTTTCTCGTCTTTCGACTTCACCATCGTAGTGTTACTCCAGAGGAGTACTCAGCAACTCGCGGCGCCCCGCGGCCTCTTCAGCCTCGCCACCAAAGCCCACGCCGCGGCCAGAACGATCATGCCGAGACCGACCGCCGAAAGCACCAGGCCCAGGGGAAGCACCGTCGCCACCAGCAAGCCGACCGGAACAATCATCGCACCGTAACCCAGCAGAACGGTCGCTCCGCTGGTCTGACTCGGCGTGGCTCGCCCGCTATCGCTGCGCCGGTCGGCGTTGACGCCCAAATCGCCGACCCAACGAATTGCCAGGTCGTGCAACCCGCCCCTACGCTCGCCGGGACAGTCGGCCAACAACCGGCCTATCTGATCCACCAACACGCGAAGCCGCTCGCGTTCGTCGGCAGGATTCGTGCCTCTGCGTTCCGGCTCACTCGGCGCCAACGGACTCCGCTCCCTTCGCGGCCGAACCTCTTGCCGACGCCGGCACGCCGTCGGGCGCAGCGGGGCAAGCGTCCGGTTTAACTAGTTAATCTAGCTATCTCACTGCCATACGTGAAACAAGCAAATTCGCGCCGCCTGGGGGTTCTAGCCGGCGATTTATGCCGCCTGGAAGATCGCGCTCATCACCGAATTGCCGTTTCCTGTCTTCGTGCACATCGTTGCCGCAGCAGTCGCCGACGCATTTGCGTCAGCGCTCGGCCTGAGGAGCCTGCCCTGCCCCTCGTGTGGCCGCTCCGCACCGGCTTCGCCGTGCCGAGCCTGCCGCGTTGCAGCCGGCCTAACTGCGCTTCCCCGGCGCGATCGCCGCTTGGCCGGCGGTCCCCTGCGAAACGTGTACTTTCTCGCCTACTACCGCGACCCGGCCGCCGACGTGCTTTCGCCGCTAGCCACCCTGCTCAAGCGCTTCAAGTACGACGGCGATCGGCGCGCCGGCCACGCGCTGGCAAGCATCGTTCGCCGCCATGCCTATCTCGCGCCTTGCGGATACGATCTGATCGTTCCGGTGCCGCCACACCTCGCCAGCCGCCACGCGCGGCCGTTCCACCACAGTGCCTGGCTCGCGCGTGCGGTGTCGCATAGGATCGCCACGCCGATGGCAGCCACGCTTCTACGCTGGCGCAGCGAGCGTCCGCCGCAGGTCGGCCGAGGAAGCCAGGCGCGACGCCAAATGACGCAGCAAGCGATCGAAAGCGCAATGCCGAGGCTCGGTGCACGGCGTGTGCTGCTGGTCGACGATGTCGTCACGACCGGAGCTACCGTCGAGACCGCGGCATCCGCTCTGGCGAGAGCGGGAGCGGCATGGGTCGACGCGTTTGCGTTACTCCGCAGTGACTGCCGGATTTCAGGCCATGTCCCGAGCTGACCGCGACAAATGGGACCGGCGTCACCGCCAGCCGAACACGGCCGAACCGAGAGAAACCCTCGCATGGCTTCCCGCAACCGGTAGCGCATCCTGGGGACTCGATCTTGCTTGCGGTCAAGGACGGCACATTCCAATGCTCTTGCGTGCAGGTTATCGCGTCGTCGCGGGCGACGTTTCTCGAATCGCGCTGGAACAAACGCGCCGACGCTACGGCAAACACCCGCGGGTATCGCTCATCCAAGCGGATTTCGATGACTGGCCCTTTGCCGAGCAGAGCTTCGGCGCGGTGGTGATGGTCGACTTCTTCGAGCGTCGCCTGTTTGACGCGATTCGGGAATCCGTTGCGGTAGACGGCTACGTGCTGATCGACACGTTCCTCCGTGACCCGAGGCCGGGTCGCGCGCCATCCTGCAATCCGGACTATCTACTCGAACCAGGAGAACTCGATCGCGCGTTTGCCGACTGGCGCGTCCTGCAGCGCCGCACTTGCGATCGCCCTGCTCGACGGGACGCAATTCTCGCGCGCAGAACGACGCCGTGAGGCAGACTGCGACGTTTGGGCGAGATCTTCTGCGTTGACATCGACCGGTCGCTCCGATACTCGCAACGCGTGGGCACCCGATCGCGAGGTCTCGACTATCGGCGGGCAGGCGTCGACGTTGGCGCGGCCGATCGTCTGATCCCGCGCCTGCGACGACTGGCAGAGACCACTCCGCAACGCGGCGTACTTTCCGGCGTGGGTCCTTTCGCCGCCGCCATGCGCGTCCCCGCCGGCTATAGAAATCCCGTTTTATTGACCGCCACCGACGGTGTCGGTACCAAGCTACTCGTCGCCAAGCTCGCCGACCGGCACGATACGATCGGTATCGACTTGGTCGCCATGAGCGTCAACGATCTGCTGACTACCGGAGGCCGTCCCCTGTGCTTTCTCGACTACCTGGCGACCGCGAGTCTCGCCACGATCGATGCCGAAGCGATCGTCAGCGGCGTTGCCGAAGGGTGCCGGATTGCGGGAGCGGCACTCGTCGGCGGCGAAACCGCCGAAATGCCCGGTCTCTACAAGAGCGGCGATTACGATCTGGCCGGCTTCGCGACGGGCGTGGTCGAGCGGAGCAAGATGATCACCGGCAGGAAGGTCCGCCCGGGGCAACTGTTGATCGGTCTCCCCTCTAGCGGACTTCACAGCAACGGCTACAGTCTGGCGCGGGCCGCCTTGGGTATCGGCACGCGGCGCCGGCGTATCCCGACGACACTGCTCGAACAACTGCTGGAGCCGACGCGGATTTACGTCAAGCCGGTTCTAAAAGCGCTCGATCGTTTCCCGATTTCGGCAATGGCCCACATCACCGGAGGCGGCCTCCCCGGTAATCTCGTCCGTGTGCTACCCCTCAAGACCGCTGGGGTGATCGAAAGAGCCCGGTTGCCCGAGTCGCCATTGCTCGAGCGCATCGCCCGCCAGGGACGAATCCATCGGCGCGAGATGGAGCGCACCTTCAACAGCGGTATCGGATTCGTACTCGTCACGACTCGTCAAGCCGCCGACGAGGTGTGCGTGTTCTTCCGCCGCCGGCGGCTGGCGGCGCGAGTCATCGGCCACCTGACTGCCGGACGCCGCGGCGTGTATCTTCGAGATTGAACCATGAGCAGGCTTGCTATCGGCATTCTCGCCTCCGGCAGCGGAACCAACTTCGACGCGATCGCGGCGGCGCGCGAGGAGGGCCGCCTCGACGTCGACATCAAAGTTCTCGTCTGTAACCGTGCTTCGGCTCCCGTCATCGCCAAGGCCGAACGCCGAAAGATCAAGACCCGACTGATCAACCATAAGGATTTCGCCGACCGCAGAGATTTCGACCGTGCGATCGTCGAGGCATTGACGGAGGCCGGTGTCGGACTCGTGGTTCTGGCCGGTTTCGACCGGATCGTTACATCCGCGCTGCTCGAGGCCTTCCCGGACAGAGTAATCAACATTCATCCTGCGCTGTTACCATCTTTTGTCGGCTCGAACGCCCAACAGCAGGCTGCCGACTACGGCGTCACGATCACCGGAGCGACGGTCCATCTGGTCGACGAACAGACCGACCACGGCCCGATCATCATCCAAGCCGCGGTACCGCTGATCCCGGGAGAAGATGGCGAAACGATCCGCCGGCGAATCCTCGTACAGGAGCACCGAATCTACCCCTACGCCATTCAACTATTCGCCGAAGATCGCATCCGCGTCGACGGTCGTTTCGTCCGCATCGACGGCAGGACGGCCATCACCGAGCAGTGTCTCGTCAGTCCACCGATCGACGGCGGCAACGACTCGTGACCGCGACGGCGGGCAAGCCGCACGGGGAAGCCTGGATCGGCACGGACGAAAGCGGCAAAGGCGACTATTTCGGCCCGCTCGTCGTCGCTGCCGTCTGCGTCGACGAAGAAGCCGCCGAACGTCTCACCGCTCGAGGTGTTCGCGATTGCAAGCGCCTGAGCGATGCCCGCGTTCAACGCCTCTCGGACATCATCATCAGCACCTGCCCGCACGCCCTGGTCGTCGTCGGTCCGCGCCGCTACAACGAGCTCTACCGCCGCATCGGCAATCTCAATAAACTCCTAGCCTGGGCCCACGCACGCGCGATCGAGGACATTCTGGCCGACACCGGAGCGACCCGGGCAATTGTCGACAAGTTTGCCGACGATGCCGTACTGCGAGACGTGCTCATGGAGCGAGGCGGCGCCATCGAGGTCGTCCAACAGGTACGTGCCGAGGAAGATCCGGCCGTCGCCGCGGCCTCGATCCTCGCGCGAGCCCGCTTCCTCTCGGCGCTCGAGGACTTGTCCGACCAGTGGCAGTGCGGCTTGCACGCCGGTGCCGGAGCGCCCACCGTCGAAGCCGCGCGCCAGTTCGTTGCCCGTCACGGCGCCGAACAACTCGGCGAAGTCGCCAAACTGCACTTCCGGACGACCGCCACGGTCACCGGGCAGCACGGCCGCGCTCAGCGGCGCTCTCGATAGAACCTCGACAGACGCTCGGCCGGCACACCCATCAGGTAGAGCGACTTGAGCGACCACATCAGCAACGTCGTGCGAAGCGTGCCCGCCTGTCTCCAGCGACGCGACGAGGTGACCGCCGGATGTTTGGGTACGACCATCGTACCAACGCGTTTCAGACGTCGGCAAAGATCGATGTCTTCGAACAACTCGGCTTCGCGAAATCCGCCGATCTGCTCAAAAACCGCCCGCCGGACGAAGATCGCTTGATCTCCCGTGGCTACGCGACTCAGGCGAGAACGAATCGAGATCAACCGGGCGATCAGCCGCAAGAGCGGACCGCCGGCGTCAAAGCGCAAGTCGAAGCGTCCCCAACAGGCCTCGCCGGGGCGCAACAGCGAGACAATCTCGCGTCGGAAGCCAGACGGTAGTCGGGTATCGGCATGGAGAAAGAGCAACACGTCGCCGCTCGTTTGCCGCACTCCCGCGGCTTGCTGCCGCCCCCTTCCCTTCTCCGCGCGCAGGACCTTCGCACCCGCCGCTTGCGCCCGCGCAACCGTGGCGTCGTCGCTGCCGCCGTCGACGACGAGGATCTCGTCGGCTTCCCGAACCGAAGCAACGGCTCCCTCTATGACCTCCGCCTCGTTGAGCGTCGGAATGATGACCGAGAGCTTCATCGGCCCGCCGGCCGACCGCCGCAAGCCGGGCCATGCTTGGGCCTTCGAGTTTTCGGAGATCGGCGCATGGTGCTACGATTCTTCCATGTCTTCACGACGCTGGTTCGCCATTGCTGCCATCGGCCGGGACCGTCCCGGCATCGTCGCCGACTTGAGCGAATGCGTGTACGCCTGCGACTGCAACCTCGAAGACGCCAGCATGACCACCCTCGGCAACGAGTTCGCCACTCTCATGCTCGTCAGTGGTAGCGAGCCCGACACGGCGCAGCGCCTGAGCGAAGCCACCCGCCGATTGGAATGGGAGAGGCATCTGACGATCTTCGTGCGGCCGCTCGACCAACCACTACAGCGTCGCGCGCGCGAGCCCGGAGCGCAAGAGTTCCACCTCGAAGCCGTCGGTGTCGACAAGGCCGGCATCGTCGCCGGGATTTCCCGCTGCCTAGCCCAACGCAACGTCGAGATCGGCGACCTGCGGAGCCGTGTGGCGCCGATGGTCCAGAGCGGCACTCCGCTGTACACACTGGTGCTGCGTTTCACCCTGCCGGCCGTAGCCCTGGCCGCTGCGGTCTTCCTGTCTGGCCGCTCG
>CAZJCO010000001.1:0-25104 GCA_964544375.1 uncultured Myxococcales bacterium | reverse complement strand
GCGACATCGACTCCGAGACCCGCGAATCATGCCGAGCGTCAACGAGAACGACTCTGTGGCGATCGAGGAACTCAAGTTCGGAGACAACGACCGCCTGTCGGCATTGGTGGCGGGACTGGTGAGCGCCGACCTGCTGCTCATCCTTAGCGACGTCGACGGTCTACTCTCGGTCGATCCCCGTGTGGGCGACGGCAGTCTCGTGCAGGTCGTAACGAACATCGACGCGGCCATCGCCGGCGTCTCGGACGAAGCCGGGAAACTCGGCACCGGCGGCATGGCCAGCAAACTGCGCGCCGCGCGCAGCGCCGCGCGTCGGGGAATTCCGACGATCATCGCCAACGGGCGGCGGGAACGAACGTTATCGAAGGCGCTCGACGCAAGCAGCAGCGTCGGCACGCTGATCCAGGCGAACCTGTCGCCGCTGTCGAGCCGCAAGCATTGGATCGCCTATGGCATGGCGTGCCGTGGCCGGCTGATAATCGACGACGGAGCGGTCACTGCGCTGCAGCGTCGCGGCGGCAGCTTACTGCCCTCCGGAATCTGCGAAGTCCAGGGAAGCTTCGACGTCGGGGACTGCGTCAGTTGTACCAACCTGGCCGGAAAGGAAATTGCCCGAGGACTGGTCAACTACGACGCTGCGGCCTGCAAGCAGATCCGTGGAGCGCATAGCAATCGCATCGGCGAGTTGCTGGGCTATGACATGGGAGACGAAATCATCCACCGCGACAACCTGATCCTTCTCAGCGAAGTCGGTGAAAACAACGGAGAACCCGCACCATGACGAACTGCGAAGAGCACGTCGCCACGCTCTGCCGGCAGGCACGCGTCGCGGCGACAAGTCTGGCGGCCACCACGAACGACGTTCGCTCGAAAGCCCTCTCGTCTTCCGCGACACGGATTCGACAAGAGACCTCCGCTCTGCTCGACGCGAACGCGAAGGACCTTGAGGCCGGCCGCGCGGCGGGATTGACCGAGGCGCTGATCGATCGCTTGACGCTCGATTCGCGGCGAATCGAAGCGGTCGCCGCTGGCCTCGAAACCGTCGCTGCCCTAGCCGACCCACTCGAGAGCGCGATCGAAGAATGGACCGCGCCCTCGGGTATCCGGATCCGCAAAGTTCCGATTCCCATCGGCGTGATTGCTGTCATCTACGAGTCGCGACCGAACGTGACCGCCGACGTCGCCGCGCTTTGCATCAAGTCGGGCAACGCGGCGATCCTCAAAGGTGGGAAAGAAGCGATCCATACGAACCAGGCGTTGGCGGATCTGCTCATCGCCGAGTTCGACCGCGCCGGAATTCCGGAGCATTCGCTGCAGCTGATCAAAGCTACCGACCGCGCGACGACAACGGCATTATTGCGCCAAGACGACGGCATCGACGTCATCATTCCGCGGGGCGGCCCCGGATTGGTCCGCGCAATTGCCGAAAACTCGCGCATCCCCGTGATCAAACATTACGAAGGCGTGTGCAGCGTGTACGTCGACGATCCCTGCGATCTCGACATGGCCGTAGCGATTACACTGAACGCGAAGCTGCAGCGCCCTGGCGTCTGCAACGCGATTGAGAACCTCGTGGTTCACGAACGTATCGCGCAAGCGTTTCTCCGCCGCGTCGGCCCGGAACTCACGGGCGCCGGCGTCCGGCTGCGTGCCTGCCCTCGTTCGATAGGGTTTCTCGACGGCGCCGAGCCGGCTACCGAAGAAGACTGGCGCACGGAGTACCTCGATCTGATCTTGTCGGTCCGTGTGGTCGACTCCCTCACGGAAGCCGTGAACTTCATCAACCGCTACGGCTCGGGACACTCGGATGCGATCGTCAGTAGCGACGAGGAACACGCGCAGCGATTCTTATCGCTGGTCGACTCCGCCGTCGTCTACGCCAACGCCTCGACGCGCTTCACCGACGGCTTTGAGTTCGGATTCGGCGCCGAAGTCGGCATCTCGACCAATCGCATCCATGCGCGGGGCCCGATGGGGCTGCGAGAACTCACGACCTACAAATACGTCGTCCGCGGCGACGGAACCGTCCGCTGAGGTGGCAGACGCGGCCCCGAAGCCCGGCCCTCGGATCGGTGTCCTCGGCGGCACGTTCGACCCGGTACACCTCGGCCACGTCGCCAGTGCCTGCGAAACGGCCGACGTCTTTGCGCTCGAAAGAGTCCTGCTGGTTCTTTCGGCGAGGCCGCCGCACAAGGGCCAGGTGGCGCGCGCACCCATACGTGATCGGCTTGCGATGCTCGAACTGGCAGCCGACCGGGACCCCCGTCTCCAGGTCAGTACCGTCGAGGTCGACCGCAACGGCCCTTCCTACACCGTCGACACGCTGCTTTCGACGCGTGAGAACTATCCCGAACACGAGCTGTTTCTGATTCTCGGAAACGATGCCTATTGCGACGTAGACAGCTGGTCGCGCCCCGAGCGTCTGCTCGAACTGGCAAATCTCGTGGTTACCAGCCGTCCGGGACAAGCCACGCCGCCGGCGTGCCCAGCGCCGCCCGTTGCTGCCCGGGCGAGCTGTTGCTATGATCCGGCCATCGACGGCTACGTGCACCCAAGCGGCCACAAGTTGGTCTTCCAACCGATCAAAGGCATACGAGCGTCCTCGTCCGAAATCCGCGATCTGCTCGAGCGGGGGCTCGGGATCGAGCAGCTCACCGGCGCCGAAGTGGCACGCTATATCCTCAAGCACGGGCTCTACGGAGTGAATCGCACTTGAACTCGGACCTCGACGCTCTCGATATCGCCACGCTTGCTTCCGAACTCGCCGCCGACAAAAAATCGACCGACATCGTCGTCTTGGATCTCCGCGAGCTGTCCTCGGTAACGGATTACTTCGTCATTTGCTCGGGCCGTTCCGACATCCAAGTAAAAGCCATCAGCAATAATGTATTGGACGGATTCAAAGCTCGCGGTATCCCCTGTTTGTCGACCGAGGGTATCGAACAAGGGCATTGGGCGCTGCTCGACTTCGGCGAGGCCGTCGTCCACGTTTTTCAACAGCAGACACGCGAATTGTTCGACTTGGAGCGTCTCTGGCGGGAGGCTCCCCGTTGGACGTATGAGCCTGGCTCTGCCATACAGGGGGCGCCGGCCTGAGATCGCGCCGACGGTAGACCATGCTGCGAAGAATTCTCTTATTTGTCGTCTTCATCGTCCTCGTTGCGGCGGTGAGTTCGCTGGTTTATTTCAACTCGCAGGACATCGGCTTCCGCCTCGGGCCGGGCCTGGACTACACGCTGCCGCTGGGCATGTTAATGCTGGCCGCCGCCTTGGCCGGCGCCGCGGTCTCGTTTCTTTTCGCGCTCATGCGCGAGGGCCGTCACGCAATCCGCGAATGGCGTGTGCAGCGCGAACTGCGTCACGCCGAGCGTACCGCCGAGTACAAGGCCTCTGCCCGTTCGCTTCTGCTCGCCGGCGAGTACGAGCGCGCACGGGCACTGCTCACCAAGGCAACCCAGAGCAAGCCGCCCGACGCGAGCGACGTTGTCGACTATGCGGAGACCTTTCTGCGTTCGTCCGACCCGGAAGGCGCGCGTCGGGCACTCGAAGAAGGACAGAAAGATTTCGGCAACGACCCCCTTCTGCTGCACGCATTGGCGCGCGCCTTACTCGCGATGGGCGATCACAAGGCTGCGATCGAAACGCTCGAACGCGCCGTGTCCCACTGCGAAACCAGCACGGTCCTCCTACGCATGCTGCGTGATCTCTTGTTCGCACAGGAGCAATGGGAGCGCGCCGCCGAGATCCAGCAACGGTTGGTCGATCGCCAGCCGCAGGACGCAGCCGAGCGCAACCGTCTCCTCGGTGCGCGATTCGAGGCCGCAATGCAACTCAACGGGAACGGCCGCGGCGAGGCGCTGCAACGCCTCACCGGGGAGGAACCGGAATTCGTTCCGGCAGTGACGGCTCGCGCGGAAGCACTGGCGGCCGAAGGCCAACTGAAAAAAGCGATTCGCTTGCTGGAAAAATCGGTCAAGCGCAGGCCTCACAGTGCCGTCCTCGACACGCTGGAACGCTTGACGCCGGCCGAGCTTCAACCCCGTCTGGTCAAGTTCTACCAGAAAGCGGTCAACCGGCACGCAAGTAACGAGCTGCTCAAGCTGCGCGCAGCGCGCGTCATGACGGACGCCGGCAAGCTTGCGGAAGCCGACCGGTTACTGCAGGAAGTAACCGAGTCGCGCGCGCCAGCCGCGACCGCCGCCCTGCGCGCTCTCATCGAAGAACAGCGGGAACACGGAGAACTTGCCCAACGCGAGGCCCGCAAAGCACTCGAAGCAGCGGAGTTGTCCAAACCCGAACCCAAGTGTACGGCCTGCGGAGTTCCGTCGAAGGCTTGGCAAACACGTTGCCCGGCCTGCGGCGTTTGGGGATCGATCGACGCCTTCTGACCCGGCCTCAGTCCGTCGTGGTTACCAGCACATGGCCCACCCGGGCCAACGAAACGAGGTCGTGCACGTCTGCTTCGAACTCCGGAACCGCGACGCAACGCACGTCGTCGTCAAGCCCAGCCTCGAAAGACTCCCGACGAATCTCCTCCGAGCGCGCGATCGTGCAGCCCTCTAGATAGCGGGCGACGAGCCAGTCCTCGATTTCCGACGCGATCGCACCATCATGGGCCGCACGCAAGGCGCGTCGAACGTCGGCCTCCGTCGGTTCGGACTCGCCGCCGGCGGGCATCGGATAAACACGGTTCATCACCACACCCCTCAACGGCATCGCGAGTTCACGCATCTTGCTCGTCAGCAGCTCGCTCTCTCCGAGGACCTGCTCTTGCGGACCTGCGACCAGCACAAACGCGGTTCGCTCGCTCGTCAAGAGGGAGCGAACCTTGCGCCCTCGTTCGTTGATCCCATCGAACAGGCTCTCCATCGCGACGAAGAACTCCGAGATCTGCCGCAGTGACTGGCTGCCGGTCGCGTCCTCGATTCGCTGCATGAGAAACCGAACGCTCCGGCTCGCCGTCTTCCACGCGCTCCAGCCGGCCGAAGCATAGGGGCGCACGAACCAACCGACCACAGATCGGTCGAGAAAGTCGTCCAGGCGCTTGGGCGCTTCGAGGAAGTCCAGCGCATGCCCGGTCGGCGGTGTATCGAGAACGATCAGGTCATATTCGCCGCTTTCCTCGATGCGCCCCAGTTCTTCGATCGCCATGTATTCCGCCGAGCCCGCAAACGAGCGCGACAAATGGCGGTAGAACTCATTGCTGAGAATGGTCTCGCGCAGTTCCTCGTTGGGGGCATGGCGCGCGATGAACTGGTCCCAGGCGCTCTCCTGTTCGAGCATTCCGGCGCAGAGACTCCCCTGCGGTTGCAAACCGGCGTCGGCGAAGATCTCCTCGTCGATCGGCTGCCCACCACTGCGCAGCGCCTCTAGGCCGAGCGATTGCGCCAGACGTCTGGCGGGATCGATCGTGAGCACCATCGCTCGCCGCCCCATGAGTGCCCCCTGCAGCGCCAGAGCGGCAGCCGTGGTGGTCTTGCCGACCCCTCCGCTGCCGACGCAAACCAGGACCCGGTGACCTTCGATCAATGGCGCCAGACTCACAAGACGACCTCTCGTGGCCCGTGCGCGACCAAACTCGCCAACCTCTCGACCTCGTCCGTGCCGAACTCTTCGACCGCAAGCAGCGGCAGCAGAATCGGCTGCAGACCCATTCGTGCCTGGAAGCGATCAAGGCTGCGCCGCTGCAGTTCGGCCCATTGCACGCAGCGATAGCCCGCGCTCCGAACGCCTTCGAGAATCGTCAGCGACGCGCCATCCGCGCCCGCGGGCGCCGCCGTACTCAGGCGCTCGAGCACGGCCCGAGCGCCCTCCGGGGCCTCGGCGCGCCAGCGATTCACGAACAGTCGTCCGACCGGAAGCCGCAGCTCTCCGCGCAATCGCGCGAGGATCTGGAGCGCTTCGGCCAGCGGCATGTCCTCGGCCACAGTGACAACGTGGACACGGGTCGTTGCCGCGTCACCGAGCAGCGCTGCTACGCGCTGGGATTCGCGGTGAACCAGACCGCTGCGGAAGGTTCTCGCAGCCGCCGCCGGCATCTGCAGATATTGCAAACTGTGCCCCGACGCTCCCGCGTCGACGACAATCGCGTCCCAGACCGGGCGACCATCGTCTCCGCAACGCTGGAACTCGTACCAAACTTTCCCCATCGTCATCAGCTCTTTGAGGCCGGGTGCGGCAGCGACAAAGTTCTTGTAGATTCGACTACCGAAGACGGTATCGAGCAGACGGCGGATGGGAATGACGAGCCCCAGGTACTCGGCCAGGGCGGATTGGCCGTCGACGAAGCCGACCGAGAGCCGGTGGCGCACACGGAGAAAACTGGCCGGTCGATCGGGCGTGACCCCGAAAGCGCGTGCCAAGCCGCCGGGACCATCGAGTTCGAGTGCCAACACGCGTCGCCCCTGCTGCGCCAGCGCCAGGGCCATCGCCGCGGTAACCGTCGATTTGCCGACGCCGCCCTTGCCGACGACGAGATGAAGGCGAGACGCTGTCATGGTTGCCTAGGCCATTATGCGTTCAGCCACAGACGGTCAAACGCGACCAGGCGCAGTTCTGCCGGCACGAACGTGGCGCTGGCGAACAATCCCCGCTAATCTTACCGAATGTTCCCACCGCTCAGACCGATGCTCGGATGCCGGCGCTGCGCGTCTCTGGCGCTGATCCTGCTCGCGCTAGCGCTTCTGGTCACCTCTTGCTCGGCACCCCCCCCTCGCGGAGAGAAGAGTCTTTTCGCCGAGGCCAATGCCGAATTCGAAGCACGCAATTTCTTCACCGCAAGCCGTCTTTACGACGAACTCCTCGAACAGTATCCGTTTTCCGACCTTGCCGAAGTCGCTCGATTGCGAGTGGCCCAGGCCTACTATCTAAACGGCAAATACGACAAGGCGATCGCGGCATTTACAGACTTCGAACGTCTGCACCCGACCAGCACGCATCTCGCCTTCGTCGAGTACACCATCGGTATGTGCTACCTGGACCAAATGCGCGCTCGCGACCGCGACCAGTCGGCCGCCGAGAACGCGCGGCGCCAGCTCGAGCGCGTGATGGCGCGCTACGAAGACTCGCTCTACGGGCGCCTAGCGGCGTTTCGCTTGGCCCAGGTCGAAGAACATCTGGCCGACCACGAACTGTTCGTGGGAGATTACTACGCCCGTTCGCGACGCCCGCAGGCAGCCCGCGCACGCTACCAGTTTATCCTCGACAACTTTCCGGAAACTGAGGCCGCGCGCTCGGCGAAAGAACGGCTTACCGCCCTTTCTGGCTGAGTCAGGACGAGGGCGCGAGCAACAGGCGCGAGCGCAAGCGCTGCCGCCGGTCGGCACCGAAGCCGATCGTGTCGAGGTAGCCTTCCGTCGATCCCCAAACTCGGTCGAGTTCGCTGAGCATGCGGCGCATGCGTTCCGGCTTGCTAGAGGTCAGGTATTCGACCGCATCCCGATCGAGCCCAATGGCCTCGAGTTCGGCTCGATAACGCAGAATGATCGAACGCAGATAACCTTCCGAGCTCGCGTAGTCTTCGACGATGTCCTCGTCGGATACGCCGAGCGTCCGCAGCAACACGGCAGCGACGACACCCGTTCGGTCTTTTCCGCCGCTACAGTGAAAAACGACGGCACCGCGATCGACCTCCAGGAAACCGTCGAGGACGGCGCGGATCGCGGCTCCGCCGTCCTTGAGCATCTCGAGATAGCGATCGAGAAGATTCATCTCGCGCCAATTGATCGAGGGATCGAAGGGGCTCAGGCTCACGCTCACCAGAGGAACATGGCAGTGCCGGCCGTTGGCGGCCTCGAAGGCCCCGATCCCGTCCTTGGCCAACTCCGCCTCACTACGCAGGTCAAAGAAGCATTCGATAGAGAGGGTCTCGAGCAAGCGGACATCTTCGGCTTCGAGCCGGTGCAGTGCGTCGGCCCGGTAAGCACGACCGTCGGTCACCAGACGGCCGCTGTCGCCGCGGAAACCGCCGAGATCGCGGAAGTTGAATGCGCCCCGCAAGGGTATGTGCCGGCCGGCCACGGAACTCTCTTCGCAGGGTCCGGCGGTCATTCCAAGCTGCCCGGTCTTTTGCCCCGGCCGTTGACACCATGCCGGCGATTAGCTACGCTTCACCTGCCTTATTGAGAGTGGTGGAGGGAATAGGCCCTGCGAAGCCACAGCAACCGGCCCGCCCCTAGGTGGGTGCTGGTGCTAAATCCTACTGCCCGAGACGAAAGGGCGAGAGATGAGGCGAGGAAAGCGAGCAGCCTCTTCCTTGCCATTCTCGGAAGAGGTTTTTTTGTACGCAGAGACCGACAACAGTGCCGAGATCCTGGCCCAGGCGCGGGTACTCGTCGTAGGTTGCGGTGCGCTCGGATGTCCCGCCGCGCTCGGACTGGCGCGCGGCGGCGTGGGGCATGTCACCCTGCTCGACGCGGACGTGGTCGAGTTGTCGAACCTGCAGCGACAAATCCTGTTCGACGACGACGCCATCGGCCGCCCCAAGGCGGAGGCCGCGGCGGCGACCCTGGCCGGGATGTTCCGAAGCTGCCGGCTGCAGCCGCTGGTCGGACGTTTCGAACAAAGCAACGCTGCCGAACTGATGCGCAGCCACGACTTCATCATCGACGCCACGGACGACCCGGCAAGTAAGTTTCTCATCAACGCAACCGCTACAGAAGTCGGTCGGCCGATGTCCTACGGAGGCGTGGTGCGCACCGCAGGACAGGCCATGGGCATCGACCCCGGACGCTCGGCCTGTCTCGAGTGTGCTTTTCCTTCGCGTGAGGCCGGCAGCGAACTTCCAGAAGGATGCGACCGCCTCGGCATACTCTCCCCGGTTGCCGGAGTCATCGGCTTCGTACAAGCGCTTTCGGCGGTGCGAGCGCTGACCGGAGATCCAGCATGGCGCCCGGGTGTCCTGACGATCTACCAAGCTCGCGGCCAGCGCTGGAGACTGGTCGATTTTCCTCGAGATCCGCGGTGCCGCTGCTGCAGCCGTCTGCATCGCGAGCAAGCAAGGAGGCCTGAAGCATGTCACTGATCACCGGATTGAAGTGCCGCGAGTGCGGTGAGGCTTACGAACTGGGCCCTCATCACGTCTGCGAATTCTGCTTCGGACCGCTGGAGGTCTGTTACGACTACGAAGCCATCGCGTCGACCGTTACAAGGCGAAAAATCGAAGGACGCGCGCGCAATCTATGGCGTTATCGGGAGTTGCTCCCGATTGAGAGCGAGCCGAAGATCGGTCTGCATTCCGGCTGCACCCCGCTGGTTCGTGCGGACCGGCTGGCAGAAGCGCTGGGGGTCAAGGAGCTCTACGTCAAGGACGATTCGGTCAACCACCCGACCTTTTCTTACAAGGATCGTGTCGTATCGGTAGCAATTACCAAAGCAATCGAGTTCGGTTTCGACACGGTTTCCTGCGCCTCGACGGGCAATCTCGCCAACTCGGTGTCCGCCCATGCGGCGCGCGCTGGTCTTCGCTGTTTCATTTTCATTCCGGACAATCTCGAGCGCGGTAAAGTCATCGGTTCGGCCGTCTATCAGCCAACGACCGTCGCGATCTCGGGCAATTACGACGACGTCAACCGCCTGTGCACGGAGATCGCGGACAAGTACCAGTGGGCATTCGCCAACATCAATCTGCGGCCGTTCTACACCGAAGGCGCCAAGACCTACGGCTTCGAAGTCGCCGAGCAGTTGGGGTGGAAGCTTCCACGTCACATCGTGGTTCCTACCGCCGGCGGCACGATCCTGCCCAAGGTCGCCAAGGCCTTCGAAGAACTGGTCGCGGTCGGTCTGGTAAAGGACAGCCCGTGGAAAATCTACACGGCTCAGGCGGCCGGATGCGCACCGGTCGTTCACGCGTTGCATCGCGAGAGCGACTTGATCGAACCGGTAAAGCCGAACACGATCGCGAAGTCGATCGCCATCGGCAACCCGGCCGACGGTTACTACGTGCTCAAGGCGGTCCGCAACAGTGGCGGCTGGGGAGAAGCGGCTACCGACGAAGAGATCGTCGCCGGGATCAAGCTGCTTGCCGAAACCGAAGGAATCTTCACGGAGCCGGCGGGCGGTACCACCGTGGCGGTCGCTAAGAAACTGATCGAACAGGGGAGGATTCCAGCGGACGAATCGATCGTAATCAGTGTTACGGGGAACGGATACAAGACCCTCGAGGCAGTGATGGACTCGGTCGCCGAGCCCCGACGAATTGCCGCAAAACTCGATGATTTCGACGAACTCTATCGGAAACTTAGCGATCAAGCGGCGGCGAAAGCCGCGTCGGCATGAGTTGCGCGCCGCGAACGCCTCGCGCATAAGGACACGTTCATCAGGAGGAACAGTAGATGGCAGTTCAAGTTCGTATCCCCACTCCGCTGAGGAAGTTCACCGGCGGTCAAGAGTCGGTGTCTGTCGACGGCAACTCGATCGGCGCGATTCTCGACGACCTAGAACAAAAGCACCCGGGCATCAAAGAAAGAATCTGCGACGCCGACGGTGCGGTCCGGCGCTTCGTCAATCTCTATCTGAACGGTGACGATATTCGTTTTCTCGAGAATCTCGATTCCGCAGTCAAAGAGGGAGACGAGGTGTCGATCGTTCCCGCCATCGCTGGCGGCCGCAGCTAGCAGCGGGAGCTCGCCAAGATGCCGGCGACGACACGCAACCATCGCTTGGAAATCGGTGCGCGATAGGCATGAGCGAGACCAGCCCCATCGCCGGCACTCGCGTGCCGCGTGTTCTCGACATCGTCGGCAAGACACCGCTGGTACGCATCCGCAACGTCTCTCGTGAGATTGCTCCTGACGTTGAGGTGTTCGCCAAGCTCGAAGGCTTCAATCCCGCCGGTTCGGTCAAGGACCGTCCCGCGTGGAACATGATCCGTCGCGGCATCGAGTCCGGAGAGTTGACGCCGGGAAAGACGATTCTCGACTCGACGTCGGGCAACACGGGCATTGCTCTGGCGATGATCGGCGCGGCCTTCGGGTATCCCGTTCGCCTGGTCATGCCGGACAACGTCTCGACCGAACGCAAACGCATCCTGGCCGCCTACGGCGCCGAGGCAATCTATTCCAGCGGCCTCGAGGGATCCGACGGTGCGCTTCTGCGCTGCCGCGAGATTTACGAGGCCGACCGCGATAGCTACTTCAAGCCCGATCAGTACTTCAACGAGGCCAATCCGGAGGCGCACTTTCTGACTACCGGACCGGAGATTTGGCAGCAGACCAAGGGGGCCGTAACGCACTTCGTCGCCAGCATCGGAACCGGCGGCACGGTGATGGGCACCGGACGTTTCTTGAAATCACAGAGCCGGCACGTCCAGGTCGTGGCGGTCGAACCAGACGACGCATTCCACGGCATCGAGGGCCTCAAACATATGGAGAGCTCGATCGTCCCCGGCATCTATCACGAAGAGGAACTCGACCACAAAATCGGGGTGGCGACCGAAGCCGCCTACGACATGGTCTACCGGCTGGCCCGCGAAGACGGCATTCTCGTTGGGCAGTCGAGCGGCGCCGCCATGGTGGGCGCTCTCGAAGTGGCATCGACACTAGAACGCGGTTGCGTCGTCACGATCTTCTGTGATTTCGGCGACCGCTACCTGTCGACCAATCTTTGGGCTGGCTGGAAGGATCTGCCGCGACCCCAGTTTCGAGGAGCATGACATGGCGATTTATCGATTTTACCTCACCTATAGCGAAGATCAGATCAAGGAACCGATCATCTACCACGTCGGGCACAAGTTCCGGGTCGTGACGAACATTCGCGGCGCCTCGATTTCGGACCACATCGGAATCGTCGCCCTCGAACTCGAAGGCGACGAAGACGAGATCGAGAAAGCCGTTGCGTGGATCGCCGAGCAGGGCGTGAAAGTCGAACCGATCGAAAAGAACGTCATCGAGTGATGTTCTCGTGCCTCTATCCGAACGCGATATCGAGCGCTACGCTCGTCAGATCGTCATTCCCGAAGTCGGCGGCAGCGGCCAGGAGCGACTGCTCGCCAGCATCGTTGAGCTACAGGGACACACCGAAGCTCTAGACATACTCGAGCGATATCTTCGCGCGACCGGCGTCCAGGTCACGCGGGAACCGGATCGCCGGGCGGACTGCCTGATCCTCGCCGATCGCGAACCCGACGGAGAGAGCTTGAGCCCTCGGGGGCCCGACGACAGAACTCCGATCGTCTGGTACCGCATCGTCGGCTGCAAGCTGCTCGGCGGCGTGACGGCAAGCAAGGCACCGTCGTCGGGCCGCTCCGAGTGCCATCGCTCGCAGAGCGACGACGGCGCGGCCGCGGGCGCCCCGGTTTCGACCTTGCTCCACGCAATCGCTGCCTGCGATGCCGCAGCCCGGGCGATTGGCGTCCTGCTCGGATGGCAACGACGGCCGACAGAGCCGGCTGACGAGGCGCCCCTTGCGTAACCCCGTTGAGCTGAAGATCGATGTCGCCGTCAAGGGAATCCGACTGTCGCCCGCGCTGGCGGATCTGGCCACACTGAACCCGGCTTCCGCTGCGCGCGATTTCGCTAGCCGCGGTCTCGAAGTCATTCTGCCTCAAGACATTATCGCCGAGTGTCCGATCGCAACCCCGATGGCCGCCGACTCACCGTACGTGCTGGACTGCGAAAACGACGCTTTTTTCCTTTGCAACAGCGAAGACGGCACCCAAGTGCCCGTAAGCCTGATCGCCCCACCCCGCTTCTATTGCGCCACTACCACCGAGGGTACGCCGATGTGGCAGGTCGCCACCGTCCACGCGGGTTACCTATCGATCGATCCCGCTTCGGCATGCGGCTTCAGCGCACGTGGCCTTGGTTGCCAGTTCTGCACACTCGCGCAGACCGACGGCGTCGTACGCGCCCCGCGGCCCATCGAGGAGGTCCTGGAAGTCGTACGCGCGGCGTTTGACGAGGGCGCCGCCGAGTTCGTGTATTTCAATACCGGGCACTTCGAAGCGGAGGACGGTGGTTTTGCGTTCCTCGAACCCTACGTACGAGCGGTCAAACGCCATTTCGACACCCTCGTCGCCGTTCAAGTGCATCCGCCCGCCGACGACCGCTGGATCGACCGCTGCTATGCATCCGGTGTCGACGCCCTGAGCTACAGTCTGCAAATTTTCGATCCCGAAATTCTCGCCACGATCTGTCGCGGTCGCAACCAGCTCATCGGTCGCGAACGCTACTTGTGTGCACTCGAATACGCCGCTCGCATCTTTCCGAGCGGCACCGTCTGGAGCGATCTCATCGTCGGGCTGGAACCAGTCGAATCCACCCTCGCCGGGATCGACGAACTTACCTCTTCCGGCGTAGTCCCCGTGCTGTCGTTGTTCCGCCCTCTCGAAGAAACCGCGCTCCGCAATCATGCGCCGCCGGATCCCGAGCAGGTTACCCCACTCTATGCGCATCTTTACGAGCGGGTTCGTGCGGCGCGCATCAACGTTCAGCACATGCGGGATCTCGGTTACGCAATCACCCCGATCGAGGCTCGCTTTTTTGCAGGAGACGAAGCCCGCATCGATGTCGCCGTCAGCAGTTTCTACCGTTCGCGGATTGGCAGCCGAGCGGTACGCGGTCTGTCCAAACTCCGACGGCGCCTTCGCGTCAAGCGCGTCAGCGACTCCTTCAACGCATCGAGACTGTAGGCAAGTGGACGTCGTCGTCGATACGCGCCCTTTGTGGCTGGTGCTGCTTTCTCGCTCGAACCGTCTGTTACGTCTACTGGCGGGCGTCGCAATCTACTGGTGGATCGCTAGCGCGGACACTCCGGCCGGACTGTCCGCCCAAGGGCAGCAAGCGCTCGCCGTGTTCGCGCTTTGCGTGGTCTTCTGGGCCCTCAGCGTCCTCCCGCTGATGATTACGAGCCTCCTGGCAATTGCCCTACTGCCGTTGACCGGAGTTCTCGGCTCTGAAGAAGCCTACGCCCTGTTCGGCAATTCGGCCGTCTTTTTCATTCTCGGAGCGTTCATCCTGGCGGCTTGCCTGATGAAGTCGGGTCTGTCTACCCGCCTCAGCCTGCTGGTTTTGAGAAGGTTCGGCCACTCGCCGCGCCGCCTACTGGTGGCGATCTTCCTCCTCAATGCGTTCCTTTCGTTCTGGATGTCAGAGCACGCCGTGGCAGCAATGAACTTCCCGATCGTCGCCGAGATTGCCACCGTACTCGGCCTGCGGCAGCTGCGGAGCTCCTACGGCAAGGCCCTCTTCGTCGCCATGGCCTGGGGCTCGACGATCGGCGGCGTGGCGACCCTGCTGGGCGGAGGAAGGGCGCCCCTCGCATTGGCCATCCTCGAGCAGGTGACGGGAGAGTCTTCCTTTACTTTTCTCTCTTGGAGCTTGCACGCCCTGCCGGTCGTCGGCGCGATGTTGTTGGTCGGCTACGGCGTCATCACGCACTGGTTTCCGATCGACATCGACAGCGTCAGCCAGGCCGAAGAAGTACTCAGTCAACGCGTTGCCGCCCTCGGTCGAGCTACGATTGAAGAAAAGGCGATCGGCCTGATCATGCTCTGTACAGTCGCCACCTGGGTGTTTTTCGGCCATCGGCTAGGGCTGGCCAACGTTGCGATTCTCGCCGTCGTAGTTCTATTCGCGCTGCGGTTGGTAGCATGGCGGGATGTAGAGGAATACGTCAACTGGGGAATCATCTTGATGTACGGAGGCGCCATCTGCTTGGGCAAGGCGCTCGACGTCTCCGGCGCGGCAGGATGGCTCGCAGACCGGACCATCGGCCTCTGGGCCGTGTCGCCGCCCACGGTCTGCGCGGCGTTGTCCCTTACCTCCTGGATCCTGACCGAGGCAATCAGCAATTCGGCGGTGGTGGCACTGATGATGCCAGTCGGAATTGGTCTCGCGCGAGAAGTCGGCATTCAACTCTCGGTCGTAGCGCCGGCCGTCGCAATCCCCGCCGGTCTCGCGTTCGCTTTTCCGATTGGAACGCCGGCCAACGCAATTGCCTATTCCTCGGGCTATCTGCGCCTGCGCGACATCATCGTTCCCGGCATGCTGATGGGGGTTCTCGCCTGGTTGGCATTCAACGCAACCGTGTTGCTGTACTGGCCGCTCCTTGGCGTCTACCCCAACTGAGACCGGCCCGATTTGGGCGCACAAGCGGATTCGGATAGAGTTGCGGCGGGCGACCCCTGAGCACCCGCCAGGACCCGCACTATTCACGGAGGAAAGGAAAAGGAAATGCCTGAAGACGCAATCGCGCCACATGGTGGCAGTTTGGTCCATCGGATGGCCGATGACGAAGAGCGAGCAGCCTGGGACGACAAGAGTGCCGACCTACCCCGCCTGGTATTGGATGCGCGCAAACGAGCCAATCTGGAAATGCTGGCAATCGGCGGATTCAGTCCGCTCGACGGCTTCATGGGTCGTGAGGACTACGAGTCGGTCGTGCAGGACATGCGCTTGGCCAACGGTCTGGTGTGGCCGATTCCGATCACCCTCACCGTCACCTGCGAGGAAGCCGAACGCCTGACGGACGGAGACGACGTCGCCCTCGCCGACGAAAACGGCGACGTGCTTGCAATCCTTCACCTCTGCAGCCGCTACCAGCCGGACAAACGCGTCGAAGCCGAAAAGGTCTACCGTACGACGGATGAGGCCCATCCCGGAGTCGCCGCGGTCTACGCCCAGGGCGATATCTACCTGGCCGGACGGATCACCATGCTGAGGCATCCGTCGGGCTTGCCGTTTGCCGAGCACCGACTCGAACCAGCACAGACGCGCGCGGCGTTTCGCGAGCGCGGATGGCGTACGATCGTCGCCTTCCAAACGCGCAATCCGGTTCATCGCGCGCACGAGTATCTTCAGAAGTGCGCTCTCGAGATGGTCGACGGTCTGCTACTGCACCCGCTGGTAGGCGAGACCAAGAGCGACGACATCCCGGCCGATGTCCGCATGCGCTGCTATCAGGTGCTACTCGAGAACTACTATCCGGCCGACCGCGTCCTGCTCTCGGTGCTGCCGGCGAACATGCATTACGCCGGTCCTCGAGAAGCAATCCTCCACGCGCTCATGCGTCAGAACTACGGCTGCACCCATTTCATCGTCGGCCGCGACCACGCTGGAGTAGGCAATTACTACGGCACTTACGACGCGCAGGAGATCTTCAAGGAGTTCGCGCCGGGAGAGATCGGAATCACCTGCATCAACTACGAGCACACCTTCTACTGCAAGCTCTGCCAAGGCATGGCGTCAACCAAGACCTGCCCGCACGACAAGGATGCGCACGTTTTCCTAAGCGGCACCCGCGTTCGCAAAATGCTCAGCCAGGGCCAACTGCCGCCACCCGAATTCACGCGCGCCGAGGTAGCCGCAATTCTGAGGGATGCGACGAAAAGCTGACGCGATGCCGCCCGGCGCTTCAGGCGCCGGGCGGCATCGCCAGTTCGATCTCGTAACCGAAGACTTCCGTCAATAGAAAATAGACTGCCAACAAAGCCACCGCCGCGGCTATCAAAGCACCCGCAGCAACGCTCGAGAGGAAGAGTACACCGGCAACGCCAACGGCGGCGACCAGTGGTGTCAAGAAACTCGCACGGTTGAACGGATCGACCGGCGTGATCAACGCCGACATGCCGGCGTCCCGGCTCTCCCGTTGGAAGGCATCAACGAGTCCGCGGACCTGCTCCTCGGCCCTGCTGTAGAGACCCGAGAACCCCCAATCGGCCATCAGCGACGGGCCTTACCCACGGCAGCGGGCGTATCCGCGCGACCGCGTTGCGCACGGATCCCGAGAACGATCGCGCCTTGCTGCGACCTTGGGCCTTTGATGATCACGTTGGCGTCCCGATTCAGCGTAATGTCGGTAACCAATACGGGACGATTGTTTCGGTTGACCAACAGCCGCATCTTCAGATAACGGTCGGTCTGCTCGACCGCCATCACGTGCAGATAGTCTCCGCCGGGAAGATCCATGCCGCACTGATCGCCACTTTCCAGCCGGCACGAATGAATACCGTAGAGCTGATAACCCTTGAACGGCAGCGCGCGTAAATCCGAACGCAAGTCGCGAAGACGTGGGTCGAACTGTTTCTTATCGTGGGAAGCGAGAACCGCCGAGATTTGAATGATCGGAGATCCGGCGAGAGCGACGAGCGGGGCAAGGATCGTGGACAATAGTATCAGGAGCGTGGTCAGACGTTTTAGCATGGCTCGCTAGCGGCCGTCGCTGACATTGGTAAAGCCAAATCCAGCGTTGGAGTCGGATACCCAAATCACGCGGGTATGTGTCCGAGGCCGCGTCCAGGTCGTCACCGTATGACCTGCCGCAACCTCGACAGCATCAACCTGTACCGCCGGCGCCGTCGCAACACGACCGGAGGAAATCGGACCCGGACCGCGCAGCTGCCAGGCCAATCCGACGACCACCACGGCCGCGGCCGCGGCAAACGCCGCTGCCGTGCCCATGCGCCAATCGAGCCGCCACGACGACAGACCCGATCCGTCACCCACAAGCAGACCAAGCCAATTCGTCCAACGTCTGCGTAGAGGCGAACCCAGCGGTTCCAGCGAGCGGTCGATGTTTTGCCACAGCCCAGAAACGTCAACGGCTGCAGCGCTTTCCGCTACAGCCGTTGTCAGTAACGCCCTGGTTTCCTGATATCGCGTGACGATCGCATCACACTTGGCACAGCCCCGTACGTGCGCCGCCGACGCCGACATCTCATCGTGCGGCAGTTCGGCGTCTAGATAGGAGTCCAGTTTCGACTCGAACTCGCGACAATCGGGAATACGCGTCACCTCATCACCTCACAGCAACTCTTGTAGTTTGTCCTGGAGCTTCTTGCGCGCGTAATGAAGCCGACTCATCACGGTCCCCATGGAGCAACCCAGCGTCTGACTGATCTCTTCGTACGTCAAACCTTCGATTTCCCGCAGCAGTATGACCGCCCGATGATCAGGCGTCAAACCGTCAATTGCGCGGAAAATCTTTTCTCCCAACTCCCGGTTGCGGACCGCCTCGTACGGATCCGCACCTTTCGTTCTGCCGCCCATTGCCAACGGGGCATCGGCCGGCGGTTGCGACTCATCGAATTCGACGTGCGTACGTTTACCGTCCTTTCGTTGAGCATCGATGGCGAGATTGACGGCGATACGATAGAGCCAGGTGTAAAATGAGGAATCCCCTTTGAACCGCTCCAGACCACGAAACGCACGGACAAAAGCTTCCTGGACGATTTCTCGCGCGTCTTCGGGATTCCGCACCATCCCGACGACGACGCCGAGGACCCTACGCTGGTAGCGTTCAACCAGGATCTGCAGCGCTCTCCGATCGCCGGACCTGCCGCGTTCGACGAGCTCGGGGTCGCTAAGCTCCACGCAAAGTGCTCCATGTCAATAATGATAGACGGCCCCTTGCAGTCATTATTCGACTCTTTCCATCCTAGCCTATCTAGCCTACCCGGTGGGCTACCGCCCAGTTCCGCCCGTGTCCGATGTCGACCAGCAGAGGCACGGCGAGCGATGCGGCGCCTTCCATAGCATCTCGCACGTCGTCGTCGACCCCGTCGACTTCTTTCTTCGGCACCTCGAGGAGCAGCTCGTCGTGAATTTGCAGCACCATCCGCGCTGCGGCGCCCCTGCGGCGAAGTCGCGAGTCGAGCCGGATCATCGCCAGTTTGATGATGTCGGCCGCGCTTCCTTGGATCGGCGTGTTCGTCGCGACCCGCTCGGTGGCCTGTCGCTTGCGGCCGTTTTCGCTTTCGATATCCGGTAGATAGCGCCGGCGTCCCAACAGGGTGGAAACGTAGCCCGTGCGCCGGGCGCCGGCAAGCATGTGGGCGTAAAAAAGGCGAACACCCGAATAGCGGGCGAAGTAGCGCTCGATGTAGTCGGCCGCTTCCGACCGCGGAATTCCGAGTTCGCGCGACATGCGTGTCGCCCCCATACCGTAGATGATCCCGTAATTGATCACCTTCGAGGCGCGCCGCATGGCAGTGGTCACCTCTTCCAGGCTGACCCCGAACACTTCACTCGCGGTCGCCGCATGGATGTCGAGCCCCTTGCGAAAAGCGGCGATCAGAGCCTCGTCCTGCGCCAGGTGGGCCAACACGCGTAGCTCGATTTGATTGTAGTCCGCCGACAGCAACACGTGCCCTCGAGGCGCGACAAAGGCGCGCCGGATCTTGGCGCCGTCCTCCGTCCGAATAGGGATATTCTGAAGGTTCGGCTCGCTCGAACTCAAGCGGCCGGTGGCGGTCACCGTCTGATTGAGACTGGTGTGAATCCGCCCCTCGGCGTCGGCAACGCGGGGCAAGGCATCGAGATAGGTGGACTTCAGTTTCGCCAGACCACGATACTCCAGCACCAAGGCCGGTAGCGGGTGCTTTGCCGACAGCGCCTGCAAAGAGTCGCTATCCGTCGAAAGACCGCTCTTGGTCTTCTTGATTCCTTTGGTCGGCAACTGCAAGCGTTCGAACAAGATCTCTCGCAGTTGCACCGGCGAAAGAATATTGAACTCGCAGCCGGCGGCTTCGTAGATCTTGGAGACCAGCGCTTTCATCCGACCGTCGAATTCCTCGGCCAACTTCGCTAACAGTTTCTCGTCGAGCAGAACGCCACGTGCCTCAATTTGTGCCAGAATACCGACCAACGGATGCTCGAGCGTGTCGTAGAGTTCACCTTGCTCCCTCTCCGCTAGCCCTTCGCGTAGCCGGGGCAACAGGCGGTCGATCTGATCGAGCGCGGCCGCCATCCCTGCAGGGCTGCCACCGGCCGTGTCCGCGGCGGCCTCTCCTAAGAAACGCTCTATCACAGCCGCACGCCCGTGGTCGCCTACCGAGGGATCGAACAGGTAGGACGCCACGCCGAGATCGAAGCCCCGCGGCATCGATTCGAGCCCACAGAGACGACACAACAACTTCAAGTCGAAACCGCAGAGCGAGGCGCCGGATTCAAGCAGTGCAGCAACGGCATGCGACAGTCGCTCACGCCCCTTGAGCAAGCAGCCACGGCGCCCGTCCGAAAGCGCCGATACGGGGGTCTCGTCCTCGTCTAGCGTCAGCACGAAGCGGAGTTTTCCCGCTTCGAGGGAGCCCCAATCGTCGCTTAGGCGCGTGCCGTCCTCCTGCGTCCCTTCGCCCGACTTCGACGAGGCGCCTACAAGCGTCGACCCCGACGCATCGACCAGTAGCCGCAGTTTACGCGCAAGACGCTCCATCTCGAGTTCTTCGGCCAGCGCCAGCAACTCCGGCGTATGCGGACTCGCGAAGGCGAGGTCGCCGAGAACTACCTCGAGCGGCGCGTCGGTACGGACCGTCGCGAGATCTTTGGACAGCAAAGCCTCGGCCCTTCCCGCTTCGATCTTCTTGCGAACCGAGGCCGCGCCACGCAGCTCGAGCAGGGCGATTTCTTCGCTTCGCTCGAGCGTGCTTTCGAGCGAGCCAAAGTGACCGATCAGCGCTGCCGCCGTCTTCGGGCCGACGCCTCGCACGCCAGGGATGTTGTCGGTCGGGTCACCCATCAACCCCTGAACATCGGTGACGGCCTCGGGGCCGACGCCGAACTTTTCTACCACTTCGCTCGGACCCATCCTTCGATTCCGCATCGGATCGTAGAGCTTGACGCGCTCGCCCACGCACTGCATCAGATCCTTGTCGCCGGTCACGATAACGACGCGATGCCCTTGGTCGGCGAAACGTTTGGCCAAGGTTGCCAACAGATCGTCGGCCTCGTAACGCGGATGCTCGATGCAGCGTATCGCCATGGCCTCGATCAGACGGCGCACATAGGGGAATTGCACACGCAGATCTTCATCCGGCTCGGCTCGGTTGGCCTTGTACGAAGGATAGACCTCGTTGCGAAACGAGGGGCCCGGACTGTCGAAGCAAGCCGCCAGATAGGCCGGCTCCTCGGTCCGAATCAGACGCTCGAGCATGGATTCCACGCCGTGGACCGCATTCGTCGCCAGCCCCGAAGATGTATTGAGCGGTGGCAGCGCATGGTAGGCACGGAAGGTGAAAAAACTGACGTCGAGCAGGTAGACAGCCGACTTTTCTTCGGCGCTCACGGGCGAAGGCTCTTGCATCGCCGCCTCAAATGCAAACCGGCTCCGCAGGCCGCCGCGGCACTTGTTGACAGCCAACGCCGGCGTCGTTAAAGAACAAGCGTTGCCCGTAACCAATGGGCGACGCTTTGCGATAAAGCGTATGATCGAGGTTTGTAACCTGATCAAGAGTTACGGCTCCTTCGAAGCCGTCAAGAACGTCTCGTTCACGGTCTCCACCGGTCAGGCCTGTGGCTTTCTCGGCCCCAACGGCGCCGGCAAGACCACCACGATGCGGGTCATTACCGGCTATATGCCGGCCACGGCGGGTACCGTCTGCGTGGACGGCTTTGACGTCTTCGAACAGTCCTTCGAGGTTCGCAAACGGATCGGCTACCTGCCCGAGCATCCGCCGCTCTACCTCGAGATGAAAGTCTCGCGCTACCTCGAGCACGTCGCCAAGCTAAAAGGACTTCGCGGGCGCGCAATCGTTACGGCGCGCGACCGGGTACTGGCCGATTGCGCCCTTGAAGGCGTCGCCGGCCGGCTTTGCGGCCACTTGTCCAAAGGCTTTCGCCAGCGCGTGGGACTCGCTCAAGCGTTGATCCACGATCCGTCCGTACTGATTCTCGACGAACCCACGATTGGCCTAGATCCGGCGCAGATCATCGAAATCCGGCAACTGATCCGGCAGCTGGCCACGGAACGTACCGTCGTGCTGTCGACCCACATTCTCCCCGAAGTCGCCCAGATCTGCCAGAAAGTGGTGATCATCAACGAGGGACGGATCGCGCTGGAGTCGGAGATCGAAGAAATTACTCAAAGGGGAACGCTCGAAGACGAATACCTCAAGTATGTCAGCGGAGAAGCCGGTGAGCCGGAAGCAGAGGATACCGTCGATGCGTAACGTCCTTGCCATCGCATGGCGTGATATTCGTTCGCTGTTCGTTTCACCGATCGCTTACGTCATTCTCACGGGTTTCGAACTTCTCGCCGGCTGGTTTTTCTTCAACTTGCTCGGCCAGTTCAATCGAATGGTCACGATCTACTCGAACATGCCCGGCGCGAACATCGCATGGCTCAATCTCAACGACGCCGTCATCTCTCCTCTGCTGCAAAACCTTTCGATCGTTTTGCTCATCGTGGTACCGATGATTACCATGCGCAGCTTCGCTGAGGAGCGCAGTTCCGGCACCTACGAACTGCTCTTCACGTCTCCGGTTCGCGTCGCCGAAATTGTCGCTGGCAAGTTTCTCGCGGGCGTCGCCATCGTGCTGATGATGGTCGGCTTGGCGCTCATCTACCCCGCCATCCTGATGATCTACGGCAATCCCGAAACCGGACTCATCGTCAGCGGCTATCTCGGCTTGGCGCTCGTCGCGATCACCTACGTCGCCATAGGAAACTTCACTTCCGCGCTAACGTCGAACCAGATCATCGCTGCGGTCAGCGCGATTGTCATCACCTTGCTCTTGTTCGTCATCAACTGGCCGGCCGAGGGGGCGACGCCCGCCCTCAAAGCGGTACTCACCTATCTGTCGGTAACGGAGCACTTCCGGGAACTGGCGAGGGGCCTGATCGACAGCAAGGAAATCATCTACTTCGTCAGCGCCTCGGCGATCTTTCTGTTTCTCACCCACCGTGCGGTGGAAAGCGCGAGGTGGAAGTAGCGATGGCACCGCGTGCACCGATTCTCGGAATCGCCGGCCTGATCTTCCTGCTCTTCGGCCTGCTCGCGCACTGGCTGACCTGGAATCCGCTCAGCAGCTTCTTCGCCTTTGGTTGGTATTCGCTACTGCATCTTGCCGCCGGTGTCGTCTGTTTGGCCTGGTACTTTACCCGCGGTTCCGCGTCGATGACGCAGTTCATGCGGCAGCGCTCGACGCGGTACGGGCTCAACGCCACCGTGTACACGCTGTTTTTTGTCGCGCTCGTCGTCATGCTCAACTTTCTCGGCGCACGCTACCATTATCGCACCGACTTGAGCGCCGAGGGTGTCAACAGCATCTCGGAACAATCCCGTAAGGTGCTCGAGGAACTGGAAGAGGACGTCCACGTCGACGCCTTCGTCGAGGGCGGCAGCGATCCCATTTTAGAGGAGCTTTTCGACGCCTACCGCTATCACAGCGACCGTATCGACGTGCGCTTCATCGATCCTCAGGTTCATCCCGAATTGGCCCAAGAAGCAGCAATCAGTCAGCTCCCCAGCCTCAAGATCAAGCAGGGCGAGCGCAGCACGCTGGTCACCAGTACCGAGGAGCAGGCTGTCACCAACGGGATTCACAGCGTCGCGACGAAAGAGCGCAAGAAGATCTATTTCGTCGAAGGACACGGAGAACCGGCGATCGACGATTCACGTGGTCCTCGAGGTTACGGAAGCTTTGCAACCGATCTTCGCAACCAAAACTATCTCGTGGATACCCTATTCCTCGCCGAGCTCGAAGAAGTACCGGAAGACGCCGCCGTTGTCGTCGCCGCGGCCGGCGATAAGGAGTACTTCCCGCGCGAGATCGAGGTCCTCGAGAAGTACCTGAAGCGCGGTGGTCGTCTGCTGGCCCTGGTCGAGCCGCGTCGCGCGCCTCGGCTGGCAGCCATGCTTCGCAACTGGAGCGTCGAGATAGGCGACGACGTTATCGTCGATCAGCAGCTTCGGCTATTCCAAGGCGTCTCCCTCGGCCTCGAACCGATCATTTCGTCCTACAGCGACCATCCCGCCGTCAAGTCGATGAAGCAGCGCACGATCATGTCGCTGGCGCGGTCCGTTCGGCCGTCTCAGTCTCCTCGACAGGGCCTGGTCGTCAAGACCCTCGCCTCGACCGCCGCCTCGAGTTGGGCGGAAACGGACGTCGAACGACTGTTTTCCAATAGCGAAGCCGAACTCGGCAGCGAGGATCTCCGCGGTCCGGTCTCGGTGGCGGTCGCCGTCAGCGCCTACGTCAAGGACATCGGCGGCCAAGGCGACGGCGAACTCGAACTGGCGGTCTACGGAGACGTTGATCTGGCCTCGAACAAGTATTGGCACCAGCTCTACAACGACTCGCTCGTCCTCGGAACGGTCGGTTGGCTTGCGGGCGAGTCTGCCCTCATCTCGATTGGCCCGAGGGCCGTGCGCGCGTCCCGAGCCCGCCTCTCGCCGGCTCAGGCGCGTAACGTATTCTACCTGTCCGTACTCATCATTCCCGAGTTGATCCTGCTTTGTGGAATTGCCGTGTGGTGGAGGCGTTCCTCTCTGTGAGTATCTGGAAGACGGTGCTGCTCGGGATCGTCGTCGTCGGCCTCGGTACTTACATCTACGTGGTCGAACGGCCCAACATGGGCCCTCCGTCGGACTTCGACCGAGTCTACAAAATCGAACCGGAAGCGGTCTCGGCAATTCGCCTCGAGTATCCGAATGACCCGACACTGCGCGTGGAGCGTCACGACGATGGCTGGCAGATGAAGCAGCCGGTCGACGCTCCCGGCGACAAGACCGCGATCGAACGCCTTCTCGACCAAATCCTCGGAGCCAAAGCCGAGCGCCGCATTCCCGGAGAGAAGGCCCAGGCACCCGCTACCTACGGCCTCGCCGACAAAGGGGAACGCGCCCGCATCACCTTGACGCTCAAAGACGGAACCGACCTACCCAGCATGATCGTCGGCGAGACCACTCCGGTCGGCTATCAAGCATTCGTTCGCGTCGAAGGAAGCGACGAAGTCATCGTGGTGCCGCTGATCGTTCACACCGGCGTCAAGAAGACTCCGTTCGAGCTGCGCGACAAGAATCTCTTTGACATCGACACGCAACACGTCCTCGCGGTCACCCTCAAACGCGCAGAACAAGAAATTCGACTCGAACGCGACGGCGACCAGTGGAATATCACCAAGCCGAAGCAGTGGAGGGCCGACAAGAATCGCGTCAAATCCGTCGTCCTGGGAATCAATGCACTACGTGCGCAAGCCTACTACGAGCCAGGTGAAATCAGCGCCGAACAGCTCGGCCTCGACGATCGCGCGCTAACCATTTCGGCGGAACTCGGAGACAAGGGAAGCGCCGGATTTCGACTCGGGGCCAAGACGCCCGACGCCCCCACGGGGTACTACCTCGAGCGTAGTGGCGACGGACAGTTGGCCAAAGTCGGCGAGTGGGCGAAA